>NZ_BAXF01000001.1:0-42469 GCF_001310435.1 Arthrobacter sp. JCM 19049
TCAGTCGCTCCTCCGTAGGCTGGCTTCAGTCGGCTCCTCGGTCGGCTCCTCCGTAGGCTGCTCAGTCGGCTCCTCGGTCGGCTCCTCCGTAGGCTGCTCAGTCGGCTCCTCGGTCGGCTCCTCGGTTTCTTCCGGTGCAACAAGTGTGTAGTTACCGGCTGTCAGGTCGGATTCACTGAACTTGCCGCTCTTGGCCCGTAGTTCGAAGGTGAACTGACCCTCTGTCTGCGGAGCCTTGAAGGAGAACTTACCGCCGTTGACGTCAACAGTGTCAACCACCTTCCCGTCTACCAAGACCTGAACAGTGGCGTTGGGGCCAGGGTTAGCGACGGTTCCGGTGATGGTCGATCCGGTTTGAATTACACTGCCGTTCTGCGGCGAAGTGACCTTCGGAGCGTTGACGAAGAGCTTGACTTCGTAGTTCTTCACTGGGGTATTTTTCCGTGCGTCCACCAAAGAGGTGTACATCGCCAGTTCATCGCCGGTTCCCTTGACACCGTCGGTGCCGGGATGATTCGCGCTGTTGATGCCCACTGCGCGGTTACCGACGACTACTGCACCGCCTGAGTCACCTTGGTTAAGGACACTGAAGCCGGCATTGCGCGCGGTGTATCCATAGACAGTTCGGGTATCATCCTTGGGACCGCCAACGAAGAAAATGCCCACTTCGGTAATTTCGGAGCAGGTCCAACCGGTGGTGCGTCCTACGCTGCAGGCCTCGGCACCGGCAGCAGCATCACCGTAGCTGGTGATTTTCAGCCAGGAATCACGCTCATCCTTGCCCGTCGGCCACTTTGAAACACCGGCGTGCAGATTCAGGTCCTTGTTGATGCCATCGATCACAGCAATATCGGTACCGGCATCCCAGTTCTCCCAGTCCGGATCATACGGGCTGTACCCTTCGTTGTTGGGCAAACCGAACTGGTTGAAGCCAAAGGTTCCCAGCAGTGCACTAACACCCTGGAATTCACCCGGCGCCCCATGTTCAGCCACCGCGGTCTGCAGGGTATTGCCGTCATTGGTGCAGTGGCCTGCGGTGATGATCGCGTCATTGCCAGAGGGGTCCCAAGCGTTGAAGCCTACTGAGCATAAGCACAGGCCCGTTGAAGTTCCCGTCGTCGGTGATGGCATAGCCCATGCCTCCATAAATGTCCTCCAAGGCTGCTGGGTTCGCGGCGGCCTGGCCACCGCCGGCAACCAGCTCAACGTTGCCAGCGCCATCGGCGAATTCCTCGAGGGTGACATCGGCGTTGTCTGGAGCCAGCGAGCGTGCGCGCTTGCTGGTCTCAACCTTCGCAGGCCCAGCAGCCCGAATGCGGATCTTGCCGCTGGCCGTCTCCGTCACCGAGGTCAGTCGCTTAAGCTGTGCGGGACCCACGTGCTTCTGCAGTGCCTTGAGAGTCTTCACTGGGTCGCTGTACTTCCCCAAGTCGCCCGGTTCCAAACGAACCTTCTCATCCTTGGCGCTTCTGGTGCAGCAGCAGTTTCTTCGATTGATTCCGAGGGAGTCGCCGTGGCAACCTCTTCGGTCTTCTTCAGCGCCTCAGCGGTTTCAGGCTTTTCGGTCGTTGCCTTCTGTGATTCAGAAGCGGAGGCCTTTGGTTCTGCGCTTTCTGCTTCCTGAGAATCTTCAGCGGCATCCGTGGCTTCGGCTGAAGCCTCAACATCCGATTTCTCCTGCGCGGCTTCGATGACCGTACTAGCCTTCTCCAGATTGGCGTCCGCCACCCGGACGACAACCACTCCGTCTTCGATGGCGACGTTTGCCTCAATGTTTGCCTTAGCCAGCGCCTTCTTCAAGTCACTGGCCAGCACATTTGCTTCGGATTCCTCGAGGTATTTCTCGGGCGACTTCTTCAAGTCGCGCTCAATGGCCTCAGCTAGGCCTGTCGTGTCCACCGCGACGTCCGATGCAGACGGCGTTGCCGGTGCATCGCTTGGCGCCTCAGTCGCGAAAGCGGGGTATGCCAGGACGCTGCTGCCGACCACCAAGGCGGTGGAGGCAACGGCGACGGCACCACGCTGCGCGATCTTTCGTTTAGGACTTGGCATTAAAGGCTTCTCCCATTTGGTGCGAAGCCCTGCGAGCGTCGATCTGTTATATGAAACGCGAGCAGGGCACAGATGTGTTACCAAATTGAAACCCTATCCAGAGGAGATAATCAGATTCAAGGACAAAACCAGCGAGTACACCTAGAAGCGTCGCAGGTTTTCCCACGTCAGGCCCTGCGAACTTTTGGATATTTTGATTCATTTGAAAGCAAGTCCCCCCGTTAGATCGCCAGACGATTATTCCTCACTAGTCAGGACGTATGTGACTCAGGGCGCACGACAAAAGCTGATCGATCATTGAAGCTTGGACCTTTCTCATTCAATAAGAGGTCACGCCTGAAGGGATGCGCAGAGAAATCTTTGAAATCCCTCAGTTCTTTGTGCGTCACATAAGGGAACACAAAGAAAGAAACTGAGCGAACCTTGAGATTCGAGGGGGAGCAATCTCGTACGAAAGCAGGCTGTTTCCTCTCAAAGGGCGAAATGCCGTCGGTTCCGGGCACGAAAAGAGGCAAAAGGGGGCCAATAGGGGCTCGAAGTAGCTGCTCGAAAAGGAGAAATTTGCCGTTAGTGGTTCTCTCGTCTTCTACTGACGTAGGCTCCGGTCTACGACGCTCTTACTCGACGGGGTGGCGTTTCTCCAGAGGCCAGATCACTTCCGTGACTTCGCCCAGCACCCGGTCCACTGGGATCATGCCCCCGCCGCTGGCGCCGAGCAGGGAGCGGGAGTCCTCGGACTTCTCGCGGTGGTCCCCCATCACCCAGATCCGCCCTGCGGGCACCTGGACGCTGAACTTCTGTTCGCTGGGCGCGTTGCCGTGCATGACGTACTCTTCTTCGATGGGTTGGCCATTAACCATCAGCCGCCCGTCGATGCTGCAGCATTCGACAGTGTCTCCGCCCACGCCAATGACTCTTTTGACGTAGCTGGAGTTGGAGCCGCTCCAGTGCAGGGCGCGGGAAATGGTGTCGGCGAAGGAGGCGCGCTGGTAGGGCAGGAAGGAGCCGCGGCCGTCAAAGACCACGATGTCTCCCCTTTCGTCCCTGCTCACCGTAGGCGCGCAGATCCACCAGGATGGATTCATCGGGGTTCAGCGTGGGCTGCATGGAGACCGACTTGATGTGGTAGACATCCAGCAACGTGGCCCTGATGGTGATGGTGGCCAGGAATCCCAGGATGATGGCGGCAATGACAAAGCGCCAGACCCAAGACCAGGTCCGGCGCTTTGTGACTGCTCGCTCGGCGCGCGCAATCCGATTCATGGAAGAATGCGGACTACTTCTTGGTGCCGAATTCGCGCTTCTCGCGGATGCGAGCTGCCTTACCGTGGCGGTCGCGCATGTAGTACAGCTTGGCACGGCGCACGTCACCGCGGGCCACGACCTCGATCTTGTCGATGATCGGGGAGTGTACCGGGAAGGTACGCTCGATGCCCACGCCGAAGGAAACCTTGCGGACGGTGAAGGTCTCACCGATACCGCGGCCCTGGCGACCAAGGACGTAGCCTTGAAGACCTGGACACGGGAGTTCTTGCCTTCGATGATGTTCACGTGAACGTTCAGGGTGTCGCCCGGACCGAAATCGGGAACATCATTGCGCAGTGAAGCTGAATCCAGCTCGTCGAGAATATGCATTGGTGCATCTCCTAGGACAACTGCCGCAGGTCACCTGTCCTTATTGGCAAGGCGCATGTGCGGTGCACATGCCCTTGAAACGTCATAGCCACCGACAAGGCTCTAGCTTGTCGGTGCGGTGGTTTCTCATGTCTGCAACGCCCCCTGCGGCAGGCGGCAAGACAAAACACACCAAGAGTTAATTCTGCCATAACCCTGCGCCCTGGTGCCAACGCACCGTGGGCGGGGCCACGGTGATTTACGACTCCGCGTCCCAGTCCAGCTCGGACTTGCGAATGATCTGCCCATCCTGCACCGCGAACCCGGCATGCCACAGCTGGTCGCGGTCCTTGCGGTTCAGCGTGCTGGGATCCAGTTGGGTGATCAAATCCGGACGGCGGGCTGCGGTGCGCTGGATCTGCGCGTCGCGCCGGAAGCGGGCGACCCGGCCGTGGTTGCCACCCAGCAGCACCTCGGGCACCTCGCGGCCCCGCCAGGAAGCCGGCTTGGTGTAGACCGGGTATTCCAGCAGCACATCCGAGTGGGATTCCTCCACCAGCGACTCCGGGTTGCCGATGACCCCGGGGATCAGCCGGGCGATGGCCTCGACCATCACCAGCACGGCCACCTCTCCCCCGTTTAGGACATAGTCCCCGATGGATACCGGGATGACGTTGAAGTGTTCGTGCGCGTAGTCGATGACGCGCTCGTCAATGCCCTCGTAGCGTCCGCAGGCGAAGACCAGGTGCTCTTCCTCGGCCAGCTCATAGGCCATCTGCTGGTTGAACACGGCTCCGGCCGGGGAGGGGACGATTAGCGTGGGACGTTCGGAGCTGGAGGGGGCCTGCAGCACCGCATCCAGCGCCTCACCCCAGGGCTCGGGTTTCATGACCATGCCCGCTCCCCCGCCATAGGGGGTGTCATCCACCTTGTGGTGGCGGTCATAGGTGTATTCGCGCAGGTCCTGGACGTTCAGATCCAGCAGTCCCTGGGTGCGGGCCTTGCCGATCAGCGACAGGTCCAGGGCGGCAAGGTATTCCGGAAGATCGAGATGACATCGATGCGCATGGGCTAGTTCTTCCCGCCCTCTTCGCGGTTGACCTCCAGCAGGCCGGCCGGCGGGGTGATGGTCATGGTACCGGTCTCCAGGTCGATTTCCGGAACGAATTCCTCAACGAACGGCAGGAAGACCTCCTCACCGTCGTTGCCCTTGAAGACCAGCAGGTCCTGGGCGGTGCCGGTGCGCATCTCGGTGATGACCCCAACCTGTTCGCCCTCCAGCATGACCTTCAGATCCACGAGCTCGTGCTCGTACCACTGGTCCTGGTCATCCTCCTGCTCTTCTTCGGTGTCGAATTCGAGGCGGGCCTGGCGCAGCGTCTCGGCGGCGTTGCGGTCCGCGATCTCCTCGAAGCCCAGCAGCAGGATGGCCTTGTTCCACCGGGCGCTGCGGATGGTCAGCCGATCGACCGGTCCGTTGACCACGTGGAACTGTGCGCCCTTGACGAAGCGCTCCTCCGGGGCGTCGGTGAGGACCTGGACGGTGACTTCGCCGCGGATACCGTGAGGCTTGCCGATACGTGCAACCTGCATGCGCATGACGGGGTGATCATTCTCCTTAGGAAGGCGGTGACTATAGGGGCGGTCGCGGCGGGCGGGCCGCAGCCGCCGGTGGTGCTGTCTGGGCAATAGTCTAGTGCGGCAGCAGCAAAAGATGGTGGGTGATTCAAAGGGCTGGAAAGCGCAAGGGGAGTTCCCGCCTGGTTGGGCGGGAACTCCCCTTGCGGTGAAGTCACCTTGCGCGAGACTTCAAGGTTTCGCGGCTAACGGTTGCGATCCGTGTCGATCACATCGACCCGGATCGGCTCGTTGGCCAGCGCAGCCATCACGGTGCGCAGTGCCCGTGCGGTGCGGCCCTGACGCCCGATCACGCGACCGAGGTCCTCGGGATGCACGCGCACTTCCAGCAGGTCTCCGCGCCGGGTGGACTTCAGGGCAACCCTGACGTCTTCCGGCTCGTCGACGATGCCGCGCACCAGATGGTCAAGCGCATCTGCGAGCATGGTTACTCAGCTCGGTGGCTTCAGCGGTTTCAGCCTCGGCCGGCTTGTCAGCCTTCGGGGTGACGGCCTCCGGCAGGATCACCGAACCCTTCTGCGGGGCAACGAACTCGGGCTTCGGCTCGGCAACCTTCAGGGTGCCTTCCTGGCCCTCGATGCCTTGAACTTCTGCCAGTCACCGGTGATCTTCAGCAGAGCGTGCACCTGCTCGGTCGGCTGAGCGCCAACCGACAGCCAGTACTGGGCACGGTCCGAGTCGATGCGGATCTTCGACGGGTTCTCGGTCGGGTGGTATTCACCGATCTCTTCGATGGCACGGCCATCGCGCTTGGCACGCGAGTCGATGACGATCACACGGTAGTGAGGGGCGCGCATCTTGCCGAAGCGCTTCAAACGAATTTTAACGGCCACTTTTGTGGTCACTCCTGTTTCTCAACATGGTCGAACCAGCGGTTTCTGCGCTTGTGGGGCAAGCCATACTGGGCTGGTTCTAAGGACAGGACCTGACATGGAGAGAGGGGCCACATCAAATCGAGTACCCTGCAATTATGCCAGAGCGGAGCAAGGGAAACCAATTCCGTGGTCGTGTTGGCTGCAACACGTCCCAGGGCTCTTTCCCCTCCCCCACGCGCCAGGCTACCGCCGGTTCACGTGCGACAGGGGCAGCGTAGCCCTGGGCAGCACAGCGGGGCTCAGCGGCCGTCCTTGCTGATAAGGGCTGTTCCCATCCTTCCAACCGATTATCGCGGCGACAAAGCCACCGCTGCCAACCCCGGCGCCCGAAGAAACCACTGAGAACGGGGAACCGGACTTTGTCCGGAGGATGCCTCTCCAAGGCGCTGCCGGCGCGCCCCGTTCCAAGGTACCGATACTAGGAAGACGGGTGTTCGCCTCGGTAGTACGCCTTTCCGGCGCTCAGCTTTGAGTGGGCGAAGAGTTGGTCCACCCGCACAGGGGTGTAGCCCTTGTCCTTGAGCTGTCGGATCAGCCCTGGGACCGCAGCCACCGTGCTGGCATGGATGTCGTGCATCAAGATAATCGACCCGGGACGCACCTCGTCCATGGCGGTGGAGATGGTCTTGTTGGTGTTGCGGTGCTTCCAGTCCAGGGTGTCCACGTCCCACAGGATCAGCGGGGAGGTCACGATCCGGTCCACGTCCTTGTTGTGGGCGCCATAGGGTGGGCGCACCAGTGTGGAGCTGTACCCGGTTGCCGAGCTGATGGCCTCGTCGGTGCGCAGCAGCTCCTTGGCCACCTCCGAGGAGGCCAGGGCAGGCAGGGAACGGTGGGAGAAGGTGTGGTTGCCAATCTGGTGCCCCTCGGCCTGCATGCGCCGCAGCAGTTGCGGGCGCGCCTGGGCGTTGGGCCCCACCACGAAGAAGGTGGCCGGGACCCCTTCCTTCTTCAGCGAATCGAGCAGGTACCCGGTGCTGGCACCGGGGCCGTCATCAAAGGTCAGCGCCACGCACTTGGCTTCCCTGCAGTCCACCTGACTGGCCTCGGGCACCTGGGCCGGAGTGTTCTGCTGCTGTTCTTCCTCGGGCGTCGCCGAGTCGCTCTCCGACGTCCCGGGAACCGGTTCCGGGGTTGGCGCTGCATCATGCTCGACCACCGAGCCCTGGGCGGCGCGGCCCAAATCCGAGAGCAGCCCGTCGATGCGCCCGGCATCCAGCTGCAGCACAATGGTGCCCTCGGACCCCGGGGCGATCAGATATTCGTCCACCTGGACCCGCAGGTCCCCGCTGGTAGTGAACTGCACGTCATCGGTAGCCTCCTCGGGAAGATCCGTAACGGATTCCAGATCGATGCCGGCCTTGCTGTTGGCCTGCTCGGCGAGCATCTGCCGCACATGGTCCCAGGCTTCGGACGAGGAGAACAGTTCCCCGGTCGGAATTTCGCGGTCCTGCTGAACATCAAACCATTGGGTGCGGTAGCTGTTGGCGCCAGAGGCCCCGGCGAATTCATAGATCTGCTGCGAAACCCCAAGCACGCTCTGGTCAGCGGAGGCAGCCTGGGAGTTGATGTTCAGTTCCGGCTTGGCGGTTACGTCCTCATCCAGGGCGTCCTGGTGATCAGCCAGGAAAGCGTCAATGCTCGCGGTGACCGATTCCCGGGTGGCCCGGCTGATCTGCGGGTGATCCTTCAGCTCCAGGTGCGCGGCGTACATGTGCAGCCGCTCATTGCTGGTGGTGACCCGGTTCAGTCCGGTGAGCCGGGTGTTGCCTCCCTCGGCTTCACTGCTGGCGGTGGTATCCGGCAGCTGCTGCAGCGAATTGACGTCATCCGGGGCGGAAGGCTGGCTGACAGCACACCCGCTGAGGCCAAAAGTCCGGTGATGGTCATTGCAGCGGCACGCAGCACACGGCCATGGTTCGAGGTCATGAGTTCCAGTTTCCAAGTTTTAGCACCGTGACACCTAACCGATTCGGGGTGTGGCAACCAATCGTTAAACAGTCGTTATCTGCGGGGCAACTTGGCATGCTCCACCTCACGCACGGCTGTGCGCGGCCTCACGCGGCATGCTCGGCAGGACCGGTTGAACTTCGCTTGATGACGCCACACTTCGACAGCGTAGGTCTTGTCGTAGACTGTCAAAAACTCTGAAGATCGGGAGTTGGACGTGGAGCACAGCGACAAGATCGCGATCATCGCCGGGGCGCGCACCGCGGTTGGAAAGTTCAATGGCCTCTACCGGGACCTGGCCACCGCGGAGGCTCGGCGCGGCGGCGGTCTCCGGGGCGCTGCAGCGCAGCGGGGTTCCCGCCGATGCTGTGAACGAGGTCATCATGGGGTGCATTGGCCAGGTGGGCCCGGAGTCCTACAACGCCCGCCGCGTGGCCCTGGGTGCCGGGCTGCCGCAGCGGACAACGGCATTCAACGTCAACCGGTTGTGCGGCAGTGGCCTGCAGGCGGTGTTCAGTGCCGCACAGTCACTAGCCTTCGGCACCACCGAGGTGGTGATCGCCGGCGGCAACGAGTCCATGACCAACATGCCATATCTGGATTACTCCGCCTCCCACGGCAGGACGTTGGGGCACCGCAAGCTGTTGGATGGCACCCTGGCCATGCTCACCGATCCTTTCAGCAACAAGCACATGGCACCACCGCCGAGAATGTCGCCCGCAAGTACGGAATCACGCGTGAAGACCAGGACGAGTTTGCGCTGCGGTCCCAGCAGCTGGCCACCGGCCGGGAGGCTCGGGCGGCGTTTGCCGAGGAAATCGTTGACGCCTCCCTGGTGGGAAGTAGAGCCCAGGACGTGGATGAGCATCCGCGCCCCGGGGTGAGCCTGGAGTCACTGGCCGGCCTCAAGCCGGTCTTTGACCCACAGGGCTCGGTGACGGCCGGAAACTCCTCGGGCATCAATGACGGGGCTGCGGCCCTGGTACTGGCCAAGCAGTCCTATGTGCGCGCCCACGGCCTGCCGTCGCTGGCGACCCTGGAACACGTCACCGTCACGGCCATGGATCCGGCGTACATGGGTTATGCGCCGACCTTTGCCCTGCGCAAGCTGTTTGAGGAGACCGGCCTGTCACCGCAGGACATTGATGTCATTGAACTGAATGAAGCATTTGCCTCACAAGCCCTGGCGGTGATTCGGGATGCGAATCTTCCGGCAAATAGGGTCAACCCCTATGGCGGAGCGATAGCGCTGGGCCATCCCGTGGGAGCTACCGGCGCGATCCTCACGCTACGGGCGGCCATGGAACTGGTTCGCAAGGAAGGCCAATATGCCGTGGTGACGTTGTGCATCGGTGGCGGGCAGGCCATTGCCGCCCTGCTGAAGCGCGCCTAGGAGAAGCCGGGAGTAACCGGGCGCACGGCTTCAAGGACCGAACCCTGCTCCGGCAAGGGCAGTCACCTCTTCCCCTTATCCTTATTCCATGACCGTTACCTCTGCCCTGCTTTCCTTTGCCGTGGTAGCCGCGCTGATGACCCTGGTTCCCGGGGTGGACACCGCATTGATCTTGCGCTCAGCGGTGGCCCGCAGCCGCGCCGAAGCCGCGGTGGCTGCCTTGGGGATTTGCACGGGCGTACTGGCGTGGGGTGTCATTGCCGCGGCCGGGGCCTCGGCGGTGCTCGCGGCCTCACAGCTGGCCTACCAATCCTGACCTACGCCGGCGCCGCGTATCTGGTGTTCCTCGGCACCCAGATGATCTACCGCACCTGCGGCGCAAGAAGGTTGACGCGGTGCAGGTTCCGGTTGCCTCCAGCAAATGGAAGGCCTTCGGGATGGGCGTCACCACGAACCTGCTGAACCCGAAAATTGGCGTGTTCTACATAGCCGTGATTCCCCAGTTCACCCCCAGCGGAGCCAACGCCCTGCTGATGGGACTGGCGCTGGCGGCAGTCCATGTGCTGCTCACCATGCTCTGGGCAGCAGTGCTCATTCTCGGTGCTTCCCTGGCGGGCAAGTGGCTGCGCACGGAAAAAGGGGTCACCATCATGGATCGGATCACCGGGACCGTGCTAATCGGATTCGGTGTGCGCGTGGCACTGAACAGGCCCTAGACAACCCATCGCGGGGTGACCCTGCGCATGCCCGCACTACTTCCACGACGGCACACCTTTGTACCCCGGCCAGCAAGCCCGTCACGGGATGATTTCTCCGTCAATGCTGCCCGGATGTTCACTAGGAAGACGCTGAAGTCCCCTCGTGTAACTGGATCGCTCGTCGTCGCCTGGCATAGCGTCGGAACAAATGGCAGCGGATCAGCTTGATCCGCTGCATTTCCGATTTTGAGCGGCGTATCGCCCGGTAGGCGTCGCCTGGCTCTACGAAAGGCCTTTATGCACATAATGACCCGCACGGGAGCCACACTTGCCTCGATGCTGTTGGCAACGGGACTGCTGGCCGGCTGCTCGCAGGCCTCCTCCGATGAACCCGCAAAGCCGAAGGCTCACAGAGCGCCACGACCGAGCACGAGGTTGATTCCGAAACGATACAGATTGCCAACGGCCACTTCAGCGTCAAGCTGCCCAAGGGTTGGCAGATGAAGGAAATCACCAACGAGTACTACCAGTACAACCCCGAAGCGGCCGCGAGCATCGAATTCACCAACCCCGATGGCCAGGTCATGGCCACGCTGCGCACCGGGGCGGACCCGTGGGCCGAGGAGGCCATCCCACCCCCGGCGAAGGACAATGTCCTGATTGATGGCGGAACACTGAATGAGGAGAAGGACGCACACCTGACCTTCGTGGCGGACGCCGCCAGCCCGGACAGTGCGGTCATTGAACTCACCGAGCTCAGCCCAGACCAGCAGGCCGGCTACCCGGCCGTTGCGGTGCCGTTCAACTATCAGGGCGGCAGTGCAACCTTCGAGCGCAAGATCGGACCCAAGGATGAACTAACCGACGTGGATGCGGATCTAAAGGGTGCCGAACGGATGCGGGCCTATGCCAAGACCGAAGAGTACGCACAGCTCAAGTCCCTGATGATGTCCTTCGAACAGCTCAAGGACATCCAGGAACAACCGCCGCAGGAACCGACTGAAACCCCAGGTACCTAAGGGTTGACGGGCCTGATCTTGCAGTCGCGAGATCAGGCCCGTTTGCGTTGCCGGGATCTACGCGACGGCCACGCGCAGCTGGTTGTTCCAGGGGTCGTTGAAGCGCAGTTCCTCGCCGGTGTGGTGGTGCTGGATTTTCGCGAAGTCCAGGCGTTCGGCGATTTTGCCGACCTCATCCTCGCTGGGCACGTTGATCAGCACCTCACCCAGTCCAAGAGTGTCGCGGCGCGGCCCGGCACCCCGCGAGTTCCAAACATTCATGGCCATGTGGTGGTGGTAGCCTCCAGCCGAGACGAACAGGGCCTGGTCCCCCAGCGCAGTGGTTTCATCAAACCCGAGCGTTGAGACGTAGAACTGCCGGGCGGTGGAGATGTCACCGACTTGCAGGTGTACGTGCCCCACTCCGGCGGTGGCTTCCGTCTGCCGGTCGACCGCAGCCTGCCCCAGGTACGCCTCCAGGTACTGGTTGGGATCCAGGTAGATGGTATCCATGGCAACCGTGCCCTGCTCCCAGCGCCAGGTATCGCGTGGGCGGTCCCAGTACAGTTCGATCCCGTTGCCTCAGGTCGGTGAAGTAGAAGGCCTCGGAGACCAGGTGGTCGCTGGATCCCACGAATCGGGTGTTGTCGAAGCGGGCCGCGGTGTAAACGGTGGCCGCCAGGTCCTCCTGGCTCTCAAAGAGCAGGGCCGTGTGAAAGAGCCCGGCTTCGCCACGACTCGGCAGGTGCAGTCCCGGCGCATGCCGCAGCTTGACCAGTTCACTGGAACCGCGTCCCAGCGTGAGCCCGTCATAGTCTTCCGCCAGCACCGTCAACCCCAGGGCCTTCTGGTAGTAATCGCTCATCAGCCGCATATCCCCGACCTTGAGTTGCACGGCATTCATGCTCAACTCATCGGATAGTTTCTCTTCGCGCACACTCATCGCGGCCACCTTCCCGGCACAGATCATTGGTCCTCGTGGGCTCAAGCCTACCGGAATTTACTTGAAGCTTCAATGAATAATTGCAATCGACTGCTACCTCACACCACATCGTGCCCGGCCCAACTCCTGGAACGAAGGTTTTGGCGTTTTCAATGGAAAACCCTTTAATGATGGAGGAGTAATTCTCCCCAATCACTTGCACTTTCCGAGAAAACGAGAAACATTTTGTTGAGCACAAAATCAAAGTGGGTCGCGGGGCTTGTTGCCGGAACGCTGGTTACCTCCGGCGTCGTATACGCCGCGACCGCCGACAGTGACACACAGGGCACTGTCATCCGGGTTATCGACGGAGATACCGTTGATATGAAGATTGCCGGCGCCGAACAGCGGGTACGGCTCCTCAACGTGGATACGCCCGAAACCGTAGACCCCCACAAGGGTGTGGAGTGCCTCGGCCCCGAGGCCAGCGACCACCTCAAGTCGCTCCTTTCCCCAGGCGACAAGGTCGACCTCGAATACGATGTCGAGAGAACCGACCACTATGGCAGAACTCTGGCCGGCGTCTTCAAGGATGGGCACTTGGTCGACGCACAGATTGCAGCGCTCGGCCTGGGGGTCGCTGTGAAGTTCGAGCCGAACATCAAGTTTTACGATGAGGTGCTGGCTGCGCAAAACAAAGCCTCCGAAAACTCAGCCGGGCTTTTTAGCACGGACATCAAGTGCACCATACCGGCGCAGGTTGACGAAGTTGCCTCGGTCATGGAAGAGGTTCCGGAAGAGCTCAGCGACTCCATAGAAGAATCCGGCTCACAGGCCGCCGAGGCCGCGGCCGCAGTGGCAATGGGACTCGGACTGAAAAAGACCCTTGACGGCATCACCCCGGACCGCAGTCCTGTCACGCACGCCCTTCTTGCCTCAAGTTTTGCCGGTTTGCGTTCACAGCTCTCGGACTCCATCTCGACCGCCGAGGATCTGGAAAAGGCTCACCGCGCTCAAGAATCGAAGCTGAAGCAGGAAGAAAAGGAGCGCAAGGAAGCCGAGCGAAAGCAAAAAGAGGAGAAGCTGAAGGCAGAGAAGGCAAAGCAACGCGCAGCGGAGCTCAAAAAGGCGCAAGAGCAGCAAAAGGCGGCTACCGCCGAGCGGCGCCGGGCCGCGGCGCCGAGCAAGCAAAACAATACGCAACAACAAACGCAGCCACGCAAAAAAGCGCAACGACCGACCGCACCGCGGACGCCTAAGAAGACGTACCAGGCTCCAAGGAAGAAGAGCAGCGGTCCCTCCAACTACACCGGACCGCGGTGCTATGCACCCGGAGGCAAAACCTGGCGCCCGTGCTGAGTAAACCAGCTCCAGCCCTGGCTCAGCCAGAACACACCTAGGCGAAACCGAACACCGGCCTGTCGACGCATCAGCAGAGCTCGTCGACAGGCCGTAGTGTTTTCGCTAGTTACATACGGAAAGCTCTATGCGCTACGCTCCGATGCCCTAAAAGCCGGATTGCGCCCTGCGCAGGTCCCGCAGCGAGCTCGCCGCGTGATTCAGCTTCCCTCCGGCATAGGGAACTCCGCCGGCCAGCCGCCAGCCCAGGGCTATCCAGGACGTGATGGCACGCTCGGCCACCCACAACGGCGCAAACATGGCTGTGGACCACGGGAAGACACCCTGTGTTCCACGCCGCCCCCACGCGGCAAGAACAACAGTGCCGGCCACGAACAGCAACAGCCTGGCTGGTTTCCTGGCCAGGCACGCAAGCAGTGGCAGCAATGACAGCTCCACCAGCAGCCGCACCGGCTGCGCCTGGGAGTCATAGGCCTGGCGCACCCGCTGCCCCAGGAAGTGGGCAGTCTGCGGCGGCAGGCGCCGCACCAACAGGTCATCCGCACGCACTTCGGTGCCTCCGCGCGCCAGCACCGTGCGGATCATCTCCAGGTTCTCGAACAACACATCACCGCGGTAGCCACCCGCCACAAGGCTCCGCCGTACCGCCAGCGTCCCGGGATAATCCGAGCCGAAGGCACGGTTGATGAGGCTTCGGGCGCTATCCCATTTGGCATGCCAGGGCAGCGGGTCAAAGTAGTTCTGCACCCGCACCAGATCGGCCTGCTCCAGCAAATCCAGCGCGCGCCCTAGGCTCTGCCTGGAATAGCGCACATCATCATCGGCGATCACGATCCGTTCATGACGGGCATGGCGAATCCCCGTGAGAACACCGTGCACTTTGCCATTGGGCGGCTTCACTCCTTCCGGCGGAAGATGCCGGGCCAGCGGCCCGAAACGCCGCCGATGCTCTGCAAAGACCGGCGGCGCCGAACCGTCAACGATGGTGATGTCCACCCACTGCGACAATTCTTCAAGGTAGGAGACGAGCTCGTCATCGCCACTGGTGTCCGCCCACTTCAGCGGCAGGATGTATTCGGCCTCCAACCGGGGCAACGGCAGGTTGGCGACCCCAGTTGGCCCGGAACCGGGTGCGGCGCGATGCCTTGCAGATGACATACCTTGGCCTTTCCTGTCAGCGCTGGTCTTGAGCCGAGAATACTGCCACGATATGGCCAACGTCAGCGGCTTGTAGCGACATTCAGCATCAGAGAAGGAACACCATGAAGCTTCCAACACCTCGTGGACCACTGACCACCGAACTGGCCTCGGTGCTGCGCCAGCCTGCCGGAGCGGATACCGCGATCCTGGCCGACGTGGTCAGCCGTGCGGTGGTCGCCGAGAGTGACCCGCTGTTCGACGAGGACATCCAGCTGGGCCTCTTTATCATCTATGAGCTGTCCTACCGCGGGTTTGACGAGGTGGATGCCGCCTGGGAGTGGGAGCCAAGCCTGTTGGTCCAGCGCCGGAAGCTTGAAGAACGCTTCGAGGCCCGGCTGCGGGAGGCCGCCGGTTCTGCTCCAGGGGTTGAGCCTCGGGCCGAGGCCGTGGCCGAACGCCTCTTTGAATTGGCCGCCGATGATTCGGGGCCTTCGGTGTCCAAGTATGTGCAGCGGCACGCCACGCTGGAGCAGGCCCGCGAGTTCCTGATTCACAAGTCGGTCTACCAGCTCAAGGAGGCGGATCCGCATACCTGGGCGATTCCGCGGCTGGAGGGCCGGGCCAAGGCGGCCATGGTGGAGATCCAGGCCGATGAGTACGGCGGCGGACAGCTGGGCCGCATGCACAGCGAACTGTTCGCACTCACCATGCACGGCACCGGCTGGAGAACACCTTTGGCGCCTACATTGAGCAGGTACCGGCGATCACCCTGGCTCGGTGAACATGATGTCGCTCTTTGGAATGCACCGGCGGCTGCGCGGCGCGATCACCGGACACTTGGCCATTTATGAAATGACGTCCTCGCTGCCCAACGCCGCCTATGCCCGTGGCTTCCGCAGACTGGGCTTCGAGGCGCCGGTCACGGACTATTTCGATGAGCACGTGGAAGCGACGCGGTTCATGAACAGATCGCCGGACGCGACCTGGCCGGCGGGCTGGTGGAAGACCAGCCGACCTGGCACCGGATGTCTTCTTTGGCGCCCAGGCGGCCGCCGCGGTAGACGCGATGGTGGGACGCTGGCAGCTGGAGGCTTGGGAGTCGGGCAACTCCTCCTTGCGCGAACCGGCAGGAGTAGCCGCTTGAGCCAGGAGAACAAACAAGAAAACACCCAGATCACAGTGTGCCCACGCGGGCCACTGCTGGTGCGCGGGGACTTCGAGATCCTGGACGCAGACGGAGAGGTCATTGAGCCGCGGCGGGGCACCGTGGCCCTCTGCCGCTGCGGCGGCTCGGCCATCAAGCCCTTCTGCGACGGAACCCACAAGCTGAACCGCTTCGAGCAGCGCTAGCCAAACCCCTGCCTCCCGGTGGCACCCTTTCAAATTGTTGGACATCAAAGTATATTGTCCAGTGATGCGGATCACCCTTGATCCGGAAAGCCTCGTGCCTGCAAGCGAAAGGTAAGCGCATTGAACGTCACCGAAGAGTTTCGAGCCGCCCGCGACCACCTGCTCTCCCTGCGAGGGAACTACCAGGAAGCACGGGACACGTTCAGCTGGCCACGGTTCACCCACTTCAATTTCGGTTTTGACTGGTTTGACCAGGTGGCGTCCGGCGAGCGCGGCGGGAAAGAGGCACTGGTCATCAACGAGATGGACGGCACCTCAACCCGGCGCACCTGGAAGGAGCTCTCCCAGCGTTCCACCCAGCTGGCCCGCTGGCTTTCGGATCAGGGGTGCGCCGCTCTGACCGGATGATTGTCATGCTGACCAACCAGGTCGAGTTGTGGGAGACCATGCTGGCCGGGATCAAGCTCGGCGCGGTGTTGATTCCCTGCACGGTGCAACTGACCCCAGCGGACCTGGCCGACCGGGTCGAACGCGGCGACGCCCGCTGGGTGGTGACCAACCAGGACCAGGTGGAGAAGTTTGCATCGGTTCCCGGCGACTTCACCTTGATCCAGGTCGGCGGCTCTCCCACACCCGGTGTCCTGGATTATGGCGACTCCCTGAACGCTGCGGTGGAGTTCAGCCTGGATGAGCCACGCGGGCCGATGAAACGCTGCTGCTGTACTTCACCTCGGGCACCACGTCCCGGGCGAAGCTGGTGGAGCACACCCACACCTCCTACCCCGTGGGGCATCTGAGCACGATGTACTGGATTGGCCTGGAGCCAGGGGACGTTCACCTGAACGTGGCCTCCCCCGGTTGGGCCAAGCACGCCTGGTCCAACCTGTTCACCCCATGGATCGCTGAAGCCACGGTCTTCCTATACAACTATGACCGCTTCGACGCCAAGGCCCTGATGGAGCAGATGGACGCCGAACAGGTGTCCAGCTTCTGTGCCCCGCCCACCGTGTGGCGGCTGCTAATCCAGGCGGACCTGGGTCACCTGAAGAACCCTCCGGCAAAGCTGGTCTCGGCCGGTGAACCACTGAACGCGGAAGTCATTGGCCAGGTGGAGCGGGCCTGGGGGCAGGTCATTCGGGACGGGTTCGGGCAGACCGAAACCACGGTACAGATTGCCAATCCTCCGGGCGAACGCATCACCATTGGGGCGATGGGCCGTCCCATGCCCGGATACAACGTGGTGTTGGTGGACCCGGCCACCGGTGAGCAGGGGGATCTTGGCGAGATCTGCCTGGAACTTGATCCCCGCCCACTGGGATTGATGAATTCGTACTTCGGGGATGAGGAGAAGACGACGGACGCGTTCCGTGACGGCTTCTACCACACGGGTGATATTGCCGAACGGGACGAGCACGGGGTGCTGACCTACGTGGGCCGCGCCGATGACGTGTTCAAGTCCAGTGACTACAAGCTGAGCCCCTTCGAACTGGAGTCGGTGCTGATTGAGCATCCGGGGGTGGCCGAGGCCGCGGTCGTGCCTGCCCCGGATGAGCTGCGCTTGAGCGTGCCCAAGGCCTATGTCATCCCGGCGCCCGGGCATGACCCGGTCCGGAGCTGGCAGAAAGCATCCTGGCGTACTGCGTGAGCACCTGGCTCCGTACAAGCGGATCAAGCGCCTGGAGTTCTCGGATCTGCCCAAGACCATCTCGGGCAAGATCCGGCGGGTGGAGCTGCGCAAGGCCGAAGAGGAACGCCATCGCGGCGAATCGATGAGCGGAGTCGAATACCGCGACTCGGACTTTCCGGCCGTGAAGTCCCAAAGCTCCTAACTCCCCCAGCGGCCGGCACCAGCCCATGCGTAGGCAGGAGTAGTACAAAGAGCAGGCGCTGTCTGGCTGACGAGTTCGCGTCAGTCAGGCAGCGCCTGCTCTTGTCTGGTGTGCGCTCTCCCCTCGAAGGTAGGTTCGGCTCCTACGCCTTGGGGAGCCTCTTCGCCAATACCTGCCGGAGCCCTCGGGCGAGGTAGTAGATGGCGTCGGAGTACCAGAAGAACATGATGGTTCGGCGCCATCCCACACCGGGCTTGGCCTTGCGACGCATCCACCGGTTCAGTTGCATGCCGGCCGCGAGGATCACCAGGGAGGACCCAATCAACGCCGAAGGGCTCCAGCCGGTCCGGTAAATCAGTCGCTTTACTCCCTTGGCGTCTGAGATCTCCTCCTCAAGGGCCTGGTCGAGACCGGTGAACAGACCGCCCTTGAGGGATTCAAAACCCGTGGGATCCAGCTCATCACGCACCGCATCAATCAGCTCGGACGGCATCCCCAGGTTGCCCACCAGCTGGCGAAGGGATTCCTCGGTGCGCTCGTTGGACAATGTGCGCAGCTCACGAGCGGCCTGTGGCCACAACGACTCCAGTGCGGCCTGCTCCTCCTCGTCAATTCCATACAGCCACTGCGCCAAATCGGCCTGATACTTTGCCGCGGCGCTTCCTGCCGCGACAGTGGGAACAGCCCGCTGCGCAGGACCCATCCAGTATTGCGCGGCCACGCTGCCGTTGACATTCACGGCTCCCCTGCGTGCGTGGAATCGCAGCTCGTAGGCCTCATCGTGGCGCAGGATTTCCAGCGCCGGCACCATTTTCCGCCCAAGGATGATCTCCACCGGTTCGCCACGGCGCAGCGCGAGTAATCCAGAAGCGTCTTGCCTCACTAGCCATGAGCCTGGTTGCCCCATCGCGGACAACACCAAGTCGCTGCGGCGCAGGCTTGGACCGGCAATTGCCTGTAAGGATTCCTCGGCGTCGACCCCCATCTCCTTTTCGTCATCGGCTCCGGCGTCCTCGGGGTGCTCTAGTTCCGTGCCGGCCGCCAAGTCGCCATCCAGGTAGAGCCTGTCGGCACCGCTAGCTTCCACCAGCTTCCCGGCAAGCTGCTCCAGGCTCTGCTGGGAGACCGACAGGTGTCCGGAGGCGCTGGCCGTCATTGGCTGCTCGTCCTCGTTCAGGGCCAGTTCTGCGTGGACGTAGGTACTGGCACCCTCGCGGTCTGCCGCCTCGATATAGCCGACGAGGTCAAAGGCACTGAGGGCTTCAAAGACCCGCTGCTGGGCATCGTCGCGGTGGACGTCATAATTGAAGACAGCTACGGCGGTATTGAATTCCTGGGTACTCATGGCGGATTCCCTTCCAAGGATCGGGTCTTTGCTTCATCCTATGGGCGGCTCCAATTCGAGCGGGCATCCCAAGGCGGAGATCGGGCAGTATCCGGCACAACGCGGTCGACCCAAAGGATGACTTGCAGCCGATTCGGAGATTGCCGCTGTCACCGGAGCAGTTCACCCTCTTAGTCGCACGTAGGCTGCCAGCCCCCGACATGAACCCCATCCCCCGAGGCGTCTAGGCGTGAGAGGGAAGGAATACAATTGATCAAAACGCGGCCTCAAACACAAATTCCTCCCGCAGTTTGACGCAACACTTCGTCCAGATTGGTCACCAGAGTATATTTGTCTGGAATTTAAGTGCGCTCCGGGTGCTGATGACACAGCGGCGGCTGCCACTGCAGGTGAAAGGACCCAGATGAACAACACCGCGAAGTTCCGTGCCGCCCGAGACCAGCTACTCGCCTTGCGCGAGGACTATCAGCGGGCACGCGAGGAGTTCAGCTGGCCGCAGTTCACGGACTTCAACTTCGCCTATGACTGGTTTGACCAGGTCGCTCGGGACCCGCAACGGGCCAACAGCCCGGCGCTGATCCTGGCCGAGCCGGATGGCAGCACCGCCAGCTACACCTGGGCAGAATTATCGCGGCGTTCCACACAGGTGGCGCGGTGGTTCTCCGATCAGGGGTTCGAACGCTCGGAGACCATGATTGTCATGCTGGGCAACGAAATCGCGTTGTGGGAAGTCATGCTGGCGGGCATGAAGCTAGGTGCCGTCATCATCCTTCCACCACGCAGCTGACAAGTAGCGACCTTGCCGAGCGGATCCAGCGTGGCAATGCGAGCTGGGTCGTCACGAATGAAGAGCAGATCCCCAAATTCAGTGAGGTACCGGGGAACTACACGCTCGTGCAGGTGAACGGAACGCCAGGACCGGGGATCCTGGATTACCAAGAGTCAGTAGACGCTCTGACCGAATTCCAGCTGGACGTCCCCACTGCAGCGGATGAAAACCTGTTGCTGTACTTCACCTCCGGCACGACCTCCCAGGCCAAACTGGTGCAGCACACCCACACCTCGTACCCCGTAGGACATCTGGCCACCATGTACTGGATTGGACTGGAACCAGGCGACATCCACCTCAACGTCGCCTCCCCCGGCTGGGGCAAGCACGCCTGGTCCAACTTCTTCGCCCCATGGATCGCCGAGGCCACTGTGTTCGTGTACAACTACGAACGCTTTGACGCCCGGGCACTGATGCAGCAGATGGAGTCCAAGAATGTCACCAGCTTCTGCGCCCCACCCACGGTCTGGCGATACCTGATCCAGGCGGACCTGGGAGAACTGGCCACCCCGCCAACCAAGCTGGTATCGGCGGGCGAGCCACTGAACGCCGAAGTCATTGACCATGTCTACCGAGCATGGGGTCAGGTGATCCGGGATGGCTACGGGCAAACCGAAACCACGGTCCAGGTTGCCAACCCTCCGGGTGAACGCATCACCATTGGCGCCATGGGAAGGCCCATGCCCGGATATGCCGTGGAACTGCGTGACCCCACCACCGGCGCGGTCGCCGAGGAAGGTGAGGTCTGTCTGCGCCTGGATAACCCACCCGTGGGGTTGATGAAGGGCTACTTCAACGACGAAGCCACCACCAGCCAGGCAATGCGCGATGGCGTCTACCACACCGGTGACATTGCCCAACGGGACGAGCACGGGGTGCTCACCTACGTGGGACGCGCCGATGACGTGTTCAAATCCAGTGACTACAAACTCAGCCCCTTCGAACTCGAATCGGTGATCCTGGAACACCCCGCCGTGGCAGAGGCGGCGGTGGTCCCTTCCCCCGATGACATGAAGCTCTCGGTCCCCAAGGCCTTTGTGATCCTGTCCGAGGGACACTCCCCGACCGCGCAGACCGCCGAGGCGATACTTGGCTATTGCCGGAAGCACCTGGCTCCCTACAAGCGGATCCGGCGCCTGGAGTTCTCGGATCTTCCCAAGACCATTTCCGGCAAGATCAGCCGGGTAGAACTGCGCCACAACGAGGAAGCACAGCACCGTGCGGGTACGACGTCTTCTCGGGAATTCAGGGACAGTGACTTCCCTGCGCTTTTTGCCGGCCGCAGCTAGGAACAGGCTCCGCGGAGCGTGACAACTCGGGCGCCAGAGTCCAGGCCCCAGCCCGGGTTGTCACGCCACTTTTTCGAATGCGGCTTCGGCACCCACCTCGGGTCCGATAACTGTGAAAGCTATCCGAACCAGGGCTTCTCGGCTTGCTTCAGCGTGCGTCATTCTTGGACATGTTCAGCCACTGATTGACGTACTGTCGGAAGGTTTCATCCCCGCGCGGGAGCATGTATGCCTTCTGTGAGAAGTTGAACGGCTTATCCGGGTGCACCGCGCATAGTTCGGGCTTCTCGTGGGCCACCCACCGAGTTTCCGAGGCGTCCGTGGTCATCACGTCCGCACGGCCGGCAATGATCTCGTCAAAGATGGCATTGTTATCCTCGAATCGGATGATCTCCCCTTCCGGATAGTGCTCGTCTGCGAACTTTTCGTTGGTTCCACCGATGGGGGTGATGGAGCGGACGCCGGGCTGGTTGATTTCCTTGACGGTGTCGTACTTCTCCACGTTCTCGCACAAGGTGATTGGTGTTTTGCCTTCATCCAGTGTCGCGTCACTGAAGTACGCCTGCTCGGCCCGCTCCAAGGAAATGGAGACTCCGCCGACAGCCATGTCGCACTCCTCCAGGAAGTCAGGCATGAGATTCTTCCAGGAGGTCTGTACGAACTCCACCTCCACGCCCAACTCCTCTGCCAGGTCTTGGGCCATGTCGATATCGATGCCGCTCCATTCGCCGGACTCCGGGTCCAGGTAGGTGAAGGGACGGTAATCTCCGGTCGTGCAGACCTTGAGCTGGTTGGCCTTCTTGATGGCGTCCAACCGCGAGCTGTCGGCCTCAGGCTGACTGGAGGTTTCCGTGTTACCGGCAGAGTCCTGTTCGGCGGTGCAGGCGGAGAGGGTGGCGGCACCAAGGAGTGCCACGCCCATGAGAGTCAGGGAACGAAGGTGCTTGGAATGTGATGTCATGCCAAGATGCTACTGGCGGGAGACCGACCACCCAAGGAAGTTACTTGCCCTTCACCAGCCTCTGCTGCTCAGCAAGGCCGGTAAAGCACCAGAAACGGAATTAAAACACTTCGGGGAGGCGACCGACAATGTTGGTCGCCTCCCCGAACAGCTCAGGAAGCTACTTGCCCAGGTACTTCTCAAACCCGGACGGCAGGTTCAGGCTTGACGGGTCGAAGTCCTCCGGGACCCCGCCCTGCCCGAATGCGGCACCCTTGGGAGCGTTGGCCTTCTTGTTCTTGGCCTCCAGCTCAGCCTGGGCGGCCTTGGCCGGGTTGCCGTACTTCTGCTTCTTGCCCTTCCCCTTGCCCTTGGCCTTGCGGGCCCCGCCGCGGCCGGCACCGGGCATGCCCGGGATGGCGCCGCCGGAGGCCATCTTCTTCATCATCTTCTGGGCTTCGGTGAAGCGCTCCAGCATCTGGTTGACCTCGGAGACCGAGACGCCCGAGCCTTGGCAATACGGGCACGGCGCGAACCGTTGATGATCTTCGGTGCGTTGCGCTCGTGCGGGGTCATGGAGCGCACAATGGCCTCCACCCGGTCAATCTGGCGCTCGTCAAACTGCTCCAGCTGCTGACGGGAAATCTGGGTGCCGGGCATCATGCCCAGCAGCTTCTTCATGGACCCCATCTTCTTGATCTGGGCCATCTGGGCCAGGAAGTCATCCAGGGTGAAGTCTTCCTGGTCGGCGAACTTCTTCGCCATCCGCTCCGCTTCGCCGCGGTCCCAGTTCTTCTCCGCCTGCTCGATGAGCGTCATGATGTCGCCCATGTCCAGGATGCGGCTGGCCATGCGGTCCGGGTGGAAGATCTCGAAGTCGTCCAGGTTCTCGCCGGTGGAGGCGAACATGACCGGCTTGCCGGTCACCGAGGCCACCGACAGGGCAGCACCACCGCGGGCGTCACCATCCAGCTTGGACAGGACCACACCGGTGAAGTCCACGCCCTCATGGAAGGCCTGGGCGGTGTTCACCGCGTCCTGGCCGATCATGGCGTCAATGACAAAGAGCACTTCATCCGGGTTGATCGCGGCGCGGATGTTCGCGGCCTGGGCCATCATCTCGCGTCCACGCCGAGGCGGCCGGCGGTGTCAACGATCACCACGTCATGCAGCTTCGCCTTGGCCTCGGCCACACCGTCACGGGCCACGACCACCGGGTCACCGGTTGGGGTGTCGAATTCGGAGGAGACGCCCGGATGCGGGGCGTACACCGGCACGCCGGCACGCTCACCGTTGATCTGCAGCTGCTTGACCGCGTTCGGGCGCTGCAGGTCACAGGCCACCAGCATCGGGGTGTGGCCTTCGGCCTTCAGGTGCTTGGCCAGCTTTCCGGCCAGGGTGGTCTTACCGGCACCCTGCAGACCGGCGAGCATGATGACCGTGGGAGGGTTCTTCGCCAGGTTGATGCGGCGGGTCTGCCCACCCAGGATCTCAACGAGCTCGTCGTTGACGATCTTCACAACCTGCTGGCCCGGGTTCAGTGCCTCGGAGACCTCGGCGCCCAGGGCACGTTCCTTGATCTGGGCCACGAAGGCGCGCACCACCGGCACGGCGACGTCCGCATCCAACAGGGCCCTTCGGATCTCCCGGACGGTACCGTCAATATCGGCCTCGGTGAGCTTGCCCTTGCCGCGCAGGTTCTTGAAGGTGGCTGTCAGGCGATCGGAGAGTGAATTAAACACGTGCCGGGCACTTCTTTCGGTAGGTCGTGTGGTGCGCGAAGCAAAGCGCACAGGACTCAACCATCAAGAATATCAATAACCCGGCATGGTTCGGCACCGATTCGCCGCCAGCGTGAAGAACTGAACGCAAAATCACCGCCGCCCCCGGCGCCCGGCCGGTCAATGCCATACTGGCTTATGGATCGCGAACTGTTCACCGCCCACGGACTTGAGGTCGCACCCCAGCTGCTCGGTGCCCGCCTGAGCGTCCAAAGCCCCGAGGGTTCCGTTACCCTACGCATCACCGAGACCGAGGCCTACCACGGGTGGGCACCCCGCCGCCCTATGATCCCGGCTCGCATTCCAAGGACCGCAAGACCGAACGCAACGCCTCCATGTTCGGCCCTCCCGGCCACGCCTACGTGTACCTGAGCTACGGGGTGCACTACGCCATCAACCTGGTCTGCTCCCCCACCGGCACCGCCTCGGCGGTGCTGCTGCGGGCCGGGGAAATCGTGGAGGGTGAAGATCTGGCCGTTAAACGCCGCACCGCCAAACGCCACCAGGCGGCCAATGGCCGTTCGCCCGCGCCCATCAACCACGCCCAGCTGGCCCGCGGACCGGGAAACCTGGGTACGGCACTGGGCATCACCCGGCCGAACATGACGGGCTGGACCTGTTCGCTGCCCCGTTCCATCTGGAACTGCCCTCCCAGCGGTAGAAAACATTGCCCACGGCCCCCGGGTAGGGGTCGCCGGGACCGCCGGCGGCACCGATTTCCCGTGGCGGTTCTGGATTCCCGGGGATCCGACCGTATCCGCCTTCCGCCCCGGACGCAACGCCGCTGCCTGGCGCCACGATGCGGTACGCGATGCCTTTAGCTGGGACCGCTCTTCCTGAACGCCGCCCCGGGTGGGAAACCGACGACTACTGCCAGTTCCCCACCCAGGCACGCCCGGTTGATTCCGCACGGCCCGGTCAGCGCACCAGCTGGTAACCGGACTCCTGGTGCTCGGCCGCATCAATGCCAGCGACCTCCGTGGAGCCATCGACTCTCCAGCCGATGAGCTTGTCCACCACCAGGGCAATCACCCAGGTGACGGTGGCCGAGAAAACCACCACCACCAGACAGGTCACTAGCTGGGAGACCAGCAGCGCCGGCCCGCCACCGTAGATCAGGCCAGCCGGCTCCTCCAGCCCCGGCAGCGCGACGAATCCCAGGGCCAGGGTGCCGACCAGGCCGGCCACCAGGTGCACCCCGACGACGTCCAACGAGTCGTCATAGCCCAGCTTCCACTTCAAGTTCACCGCCCAGGCCGCGGCCATCCCGGCCACCAGACCCAGCAGCAGCGCCGCCCACGGCGCCACGTTGGCGCAGGCCGGGGTGATGGCGACCAGTCCGGCCACAAGGCCGGAGGCCACTCCCACCGAGGTGGGACGCTGGCCGCGCAGTTTCTCCACCAGGATCCACCCGAGCACCGCGGCACCGGGAGCAATGAGGGTATTGACCCAGATCAGTCCGGCCTGCTCCACGGTGGTCGCAGCGCCTGCGTTGAAGCCGAACCATCCGAACCAGAGCAGAGCCGCTCCTAGCATCACCAGCGGCGTGTTGTGCGGCTGCGGGCGGTCATGAAAATTGTGCCGCGGCCCAAGCTTCAGGGCCAACACCAGGCCGCCACACCGGCGTTCGTGTGGATCACCGCCCCGCCGGCGAAATCAATGGCCTCACCAAAGCGCTGGCCCAGCCATCCGTCGGCATCCAGCAATCCCCCGCCCCACACCCAGAAGGCGACCGGCGCGTAGACCAGGGAGACCCAGACCGGGACAAACAGCAGCCAGGCCCTGAATCGGCTGCGGTCGGCAATCGCCCCGGAAATGATGGCCACGGCGATCATCGCAAATGCGCCGGCAAAGCCGACGGGCAACAGATCTGCCATGTCGGTGCCCAGCAGGCAAAATCGTTCAGCGGCACGCCGAGGAGGCCACCTAACATCGGCTCGCCGGACGCCAGCGAGTAGCCCCACAGTACCCAGACCACCGCTGTCATGGCCGCGGCCGTGAAGCTCATCAACATCATGTTCACGACCCCGGTGGCCCGGGTCATCCCACCGTAAAACAGACCCAGTGCCGGGGTCATCAATACCACCAGGCTTGCGGCCATCAGCGTCCACAACTCGGCTGTCGAAATCTCCATCGCCTTCACCATCACCTTCGCAAAAGTGTCTCTTTGCTTGACTGCAAGGGGCGGTACACGTCCTTGGGCATCCCCACGAACTTAATCTTGCTGGAAAGTTGTTTCGGCGGTGCGCTGGTCTGCGTTTCGGTTTGATGACAAAAATGGTCGGCCTGTAACGGCTGCGGGTCACGGCGGTTACGGGGATGTTTCTCCCAGAAAGAACGATGGCGGTCGGAACACATAAGTGTTCCCCGACCGCCGCACGTTGGTAGCCGTTAGAGTTGTTCGAACCTCACAATGCCGGTTTTAGGAACGCCGCCGGCGCAATAGGCCACTTTGGGTAGAGAACTCACGCAGATTTTCACTGTCCAGGAAACCACCGAGCTCCACTGTCCCGTCCGGATGGATTCTCACATCCACCCGGTTTGGCGCCCAGACCGGGTCGTAGTCTTCGTAGCGGGCGCTGAGGTGGATGAAACGCTGATTGGCTGAACCGATCAGCGCGCGTTCCGTCTCCGGTTCATCCTCCCTGTAGGGACCGTCCACCAGCAGATCCGTGGCGGCGATCAGTCGCGCCGCGTCGGGATCCCGGTTCTGAAGGGACTCCATGGTGTAACCGGTGAAGGTGAGCACTCCCAGCCCCGCTGCCTGGGCTGCCTCAGCCAGGTCCGCTCCGGCGGCCGCCTGGTCAAAGGGTTCCCCTCCAATCAGAGTGATGCCCTCAACCTCATGCTGTTGGGCCTCGGCAATAATGTCACCGACTTCCCGCAGTGTTCCTCCGCGTTCGGTGAACAGGTGCGGTTGATGCAGCCCTTACAGCGAATGGAACACCCCTGCACCCAGATGGCGCTGCGCAGGTGCGGGCCTTCGGCACGGGTGGCATGCAGGACCCGGGCCACCCTCAGTGCACCGGGCATTACAGGTCCAGGGTCCGAGAGCCGCGCCGGTTACTGCGCGTGGGGTTGCCGGAGAATTCCAGCCTGGAGCGCAACGGGAGCAGCACGTGCGGCGCCACCCCGCTGGATTCCAGCAGTTCCTCAAAACTGTTGAATGAGCCGATGCGTTTGCGTGCCGAAAGAATGGAATCAATGTCGCACGGCCGTAGGCTCAGCGCCCGCAGTTGCGCGGGCCGTGCCTGGTTGACCTCCACGTTGCCCGTGTACTCCTCCCGAACGGGGAGTTGACGTTCGGCAGTGATGTCAGAGGAAGTTGTCAAGCCCCGGCCTGGGAGAAGCCAGACATTGTGCCTGTGCCGCTGCCTTCCCGGGGGACGAGGTGTTGGTTGTGGTCCACCATTGCTGGTCCTGTTGCTGTCCCAGCAGCGGTTCCTGGGTCCGCTGGCGCTGCGGCTGCCCGTAGCGGGAGCGTACCTCCGCCGGCACCATCGGAGAAGTCTCAATCAGAAAACGCAACCAGCGCGGGTTCAGTGCCAGGGCGACAATCGTGGATCCGAACCAGTTGACGAGCATCAGGACGACCACCAGGTTATAGAACACGGAGGATCCGGTGATGGTCTTACTGCCGCTGTCCGGCATCATCGCAAAGGTGAAAATGGTCATGGCCAGCGCTACGGCGCCAATGATGAGCCACCGCCAGTTGCGCATCCGCACACCGCGGTAGAAGAAGACGACGCAGGAACCAGCCCCACTGTCAGGGCCGGCCAGAGCACTCCTACACTGCTCAGCAGCGCCCACATCAACTGCCGGAACGAAACGTTCATGTCTGTCCCCGCTGATCCTTGACGGTATTCTGCACCGGCAGGTGCTGTTCCTGCACGACGGCGCGGTAGTAGTCTCCCGTCAATCGGGAGTCGAGCACCCGTGCGTCGGGGACCAACGCTTCGATGGTGGCCAGCTCATCCAGGCAAGCGGCCCCGGTAATGTCGCTGGTTTCGGCGGAAATCATGCCGTCCGCGCCAATGGTCACGATGAATTTCTTTGACATCTATGCCTCCTCGAACACCAGCTGGACGCTTCCGTCCACCGCGCGCTGCTCCATGAGGCGCATTCCCATGGTGCGTGCCTGGGCCTGGACTTTCTCCACGTTCCTGCGTTGCAGGATCTGACCAACCGCCGAGTGCAGCTGTTGCACTAGTGCGCCGGTGGCTTCCTGCTCGTTTCTAATCTGTGCGAGGTAACGGTCTGACTCGCGGACGAAGACCGCTTCCCCGGCCTGAGTCTGCGCGGTGACGAGCTCACCTTGCACCTGGTGCTCGGTGATCCCTAGTGCGTCCAGCCCCTCAATGAGCAGCTGCTGGTCCTGAATCCGGGTGGACTCAAAAGCCTGCTCGTACTGCCTGTTTTTCGCATTATGTAGTTCCTGCGCGGCCCTGACCGCCATGATCCCGGCGGGGATCAGGAAAACTTCCAAACTCATCGGTGCTCCCCCTAGAAATCGATTCGGCGTCCGCCACGCCAACTGGTCACGTCCGCGCTCCCGGAGGTGCTGGCCGGAAATTCTTCCTCGTCCTCGGCTGCGGTGGCTGCCACCGCGCGCTGGCTGGCCCAGTCACGCACCGCCCGGATCTGTTCGGCTTGCATGGTGGCCAGCGGGACCGTGTTGCTGATTGCCCGCAGCAAGTCCGCCTCGCGCAGTGGTTGGCGTTCATGGTACGCATCGAAGCACGCGCTGACGACGCCTTCGGCGATTTCGGCGCCCGAGAAACCGTTGCTGGCCTGGGCCAGGCGCTCCATGAGTGACGGGTCTTCGGCTGAGACTTCTCCTGCGGCCTCGGGCGCGCTAGCGAGCCGGTGTTCGAGCTGAATCCGCCAGATTTCCTCACGCTCGGCATAGGTGGGCAGGTCAACGAAGAAAATCTCGTCGAACCGCCCCTTGCGCAGCAGCTCGGGTGGCAGGGCGTTGATCTTGTTGGCGGTGGCCACCACGAAGACCGGAGCCTGCTTCTCCTGCAGCCAGGTCAGGAACGTGCCGAAAACTCGTTGGCTGGTTCCGGAGTCTCCCCACTGTTGCTGCCAAAGCCCTTTTCAATCTCATCGATCCACAGGATCGATGGGGCAACCGCCTCGGCCAGCCTCAGGGTGTCGCGCATGTTCTGCTCGCTGGAGCCAACGAGACCCGAGAAGACCTTGCCGATGTCCATGCGCAGCAGGGGCAGACCCCACAGCGAGGCCATGCATTTGGCCGTCAAGGACTTGCCACAGCCAGGCACCCCGGTGATCAATACGCCCTTGGGGGCAGGAATGCCCCAGCCAGCGGCGCTGGGAAGCCAGGACCCGTTGCGCTTGCGCAGCCAGGTTTTCAAGTTCTGAAGACCGCCGATGTCATCGATGTCCTCGCTGACGGTCACGAATTCGAGCAGGCCGGACTTCCTGATGGTCTGGCGCTTTTCCTCCAGCACCAGTGCGATATCGCCGGGTTCCAGCCGCGCATCATTGGCGATGGCTCGGGCAAAGGCGTTCTCCGCCTCGCCCAGTGTGAGCCCCTGCGCCGCCTGCAGCAGTCGGTCACGGTCCTCGGCGGTGAGCTCGACGCTGATCTGTGCGGAGTTGGCTTGGATAATGTCATCGAGGATAGCGGCGATTTCCTCACGGTTCGGCAACGGAAGTTCCAGGACCGTGACTTCCTTTTGCAGATCCACCGGCAGGGTCATGCCCGGGGACACGAGAATCATGGTGTGGGCCACGGCGCCACTGCGGAAGGACCGTGCCGCATCCAGCACCGCACGCACCACATTCGGATCCACCTGGGAACCGGCTCCGGAAGCCGAGATGAAGTGGTGCAGGTCGTAGAACACGAAGACCGTGGGCTCTTGGTATTTCGCAGCCTCATTGATGGCCGCGACCGGGTCGGTGGGTTTGCCCTGCTCACCCCACCGGTGCAGCCCGGAACTCAGTGTGTAGCTGATTACCTGGCGATCGCGTTTAAGCTTCGGGTTGGTTGCGATGTTCTCCACCGCGCGACAACCCGCGCCTCTTCGAAGGTCTCGACGTACAGCAACGGATTCCTAGCCCGGATTAGCTCGATCAGCGAGTTTTCGAATTCGGTAATTCCCACGTAACGTCTCCCGGCGACTTTCCTCGGATCCTTCTCAGCTCGGACTCCTCTAGGGCATCCAAACATACAGGAGACCGATTCTATCCATTCTCCTGAGAGTCTCCACTTCCCACTGGGTGTTGCATGATTCTTGAGGGTGGGGCACGTCACCTGGCTGGCAGTCCCCCACCTACGGAGAGGTTCTTGTTACCTCCACATCCTGTTATCGACGACAGTCTCCCTTAGGCGGTTTTCCAAGGGGTCAGTGAGAGTTTGGGCGAAAGTCTCGCTCAAGTGGGAATGGTCAAAGTACGCCATGACCCCTCCAATCACTGAATGGCAGGTGTCCTTGGAACAGAAGTAGTCATTCATGTTGACAACGGAAATCCGAGGATTCGCCAGTTGTTGCACGGCATCTGCCTGCGGGTCCATGGGAACCCAGGTATCCGCCGGCGCGCTGCACTCTTGCACCGCGTCCTCGTTGTTCGAGACGCAGTCCGGAACGTTGTCCAACGTCTCTCCCGGCCACGGGGTGTCACGCAGGACCACGACGCGGCTTCCGGACGATTCCCACTGTTGGAGGACCTGTCCATAGGCTTCTGTTGCCGGGTTTTCGCTCTCCTCCAGGGAGTGGCCCATGATGGGCGCGGACATCCGATTGGAGGAAATGATCAAGTCATAGTCGCCGTTGGTGATTTCCTCGATTGCCCAGTCCCCGTATTCGTCACAGCCAGCTGCCTGTTCCTTGGAATCAAACTCCTGCTCTTCACCCAACACCGCACACGCACTGGCCAAGTAGGTATCAATGGACCAATCATTGTGTTCGGCAATCGGGTCCAGCGCGGGTATCCAGTGGCCCGCATGAGAATTTCCGACGAGCGCAACCTTGATCTGCCCGTCTTCTTCCCCATAGTGGCACACCGTGCGATCCGAAAATTCTGAACTACTGCTCGCAAAACAATCATCCTCGTATACCGGCGGCCGGTCTTCCTCTGCCACTAACGGCTGGGGGCCAGAACCTCATAGCCTTCAGAGGGGTCTGCACAGTCGGGATCCTTCATGGCCGAAGCCCGAAGCAGTCAATGCTGACCTCGGATTTCACCCGCTCAATTCCGGCGTCCACGTCCTTGGCGCCCTGCATCATTTGGTGGCTTGTGAGCTGGAAACCACCCACAATCAAGGCCAGCACGAGCGACCCGGTGACCAGGAATCGGGGTGCGGACAACTGCGGTACTCGTTCCATGAGCCGGCGGAATCTGGTCTCCACCAGTCTTTGTGTCAGCACGGCCAAGAGCACGGTGATCACCAGTGCCATGATCTTTTCGGCTGCGAAGAAGTCATCCAGGACAAAGGGAGCCAAGATTAGGATTGGCCAATGCCACAGTAGATGGCATACGAGTTATCCCCGGTGAAGCGCATGATGGGTAGACCGAGCAGCCGGTCCGGTGAGAAGCGGTGCTTTGAATGCGCGGCGATGACCAGCGCGGTACCGACCACGGGAATGGCAGCAGCCACTCCGGGGAACGGTGTTTTGCCGTCGAAGGTCAGGACGGCTCCGGCGACGGCAAGCAGCCCTACCCAGGCCATCACAGCAGAAAACCCGGTCCGGCTTTCGGCATAGAAGCGGGGGCCAAGTGCTGCCACCAGCGCTCCCACCGCAAACTCCCACATTCGAGTGAAGGTGGAGAAATAGGCGACACCGGCATTCTGCTCGGTCAGGTATACCGAGTAGCCCAGTGAACACACCAACAGGGTGCCGACACCGCCGAGAACTGCAGCGCGGGGTTTGATGCCTGCATGCAGCGCCCCGAACACCAGCAGACCAATCATGATCGGCCAGATGAAGTAGAACTGTTCCTCGACGGACAGGGACCAGAAATGCTGGAACGGGCTCTCGGCCTCACCTTCGGCCATATAGTCCACGCTCGTTCCGGCGAGGTACCAGTCTGGAAATAGAAGGTGGAGGCCAACCCCTGCAGGCCCCAGTCCCGCCAGACGGTGGCAGGTGCCACAGCCCAGACCGCGAGAATGCTTGAGAGGATCACCAAGAACGAGGCAGGCAGCAGCCGGCGAACCCGCCGCATCCAGAATTTGCCAACGTCTTTCGCCGTGCGGGGCGGCTTGCTGATCAAATGCGCGGTGATCAGAAAACCGGAGATCACAAAGAAAACGTCCACGCCCACGAAACCCCCGGTGAGCCGGTGCGGCCAAAAGTGGTAGAGCACCACGACGCCGACCGCCAGGGCACGCAACCCCTGAATGTCTCCCCGAAAATTGGATCGGGGTTTGATCGGTGGTGCAGGCAGACTAGTGCTCAGCTGCTGGCTCACAGACAGTGGTCCTTCGTGTTGGTGACACAGACGCGCATTGACCCGCAGAAAAGCCGGTCAATGCCTTTGGATAGCCGGAATTCCAACGATCCTGCGCATAGTTTTTACCGGACTTCTCTGGGAAAAGGCTTGGGTAACTGTCACACAACGTCGCACAGGCAGCACTACTTCCCCGGATTCTCAGGCTCCCTCCATGCATCCGGATGCGACACGCCGAAGTAGCGTTGAGCCGCTGGCGCCTAGCTTCTGTCCCGTTTCCGCCGAGTTGGAGTCCCTCTCAGCGTGTTTCGTGTTGCTCACGGTCATTTAAATGATTCAGCACCCCGGCAACTGCCGAGGTGCTGAAATTACGTGGCTACCCTTCGAGCAGGGCGTCCACGAACTCTTCGGGATCAAACGGGGCAAGGTCATCCGGACCTTCGCCGAGCCCCACCAGCTTGACCGGTACTCCCAACTGCCGCTGGATGGCCACGACGATGCCACCCTTGGCGGTACCGTCCAGCTTGGTCAACACGATGCCGGAGACGTTGACGACCTCCGAGAACACCTTGGCCTGTGACAGTCCGTTCTGGCCGGTGGTTGCGTCCAGCACGAGCAGGACCTCATCCACGGTGGCCTTCTTTTCCACCACGCGTTTGATCTTGCCCAGTTCGTCCATCAGACCGACCTTGTTCTGCAGTCGTCCTGCGGTGTCGATCATGACGATGTCCACCTGCTGGTCTATGCCCGCGGCAACGGCTTCGTACGCCACCGAGGCCGGATCAGCGCCATCGATTTCGGAGCGGACGGTGGGAACGCCAACCCGGTCACCCCAGGTCGCCAGCTGCTCTGCCGCGGCGGCGCGGAAGGTATCTGCCGCTCCCAGCAGTACGTCCTTGTCCTCGGCGACCAGGACACGGGCCATCTTCCCGATGGTGGTCGTCTTGCCAACGCCGTTGACACCCACCACCATCAGGATGCTCGGGCGGTCCGGATGCGGCTCCGGAAGGTAGTTGCGGTCCATGGTGGGGTCCACCAGCTTCAGCAGTTCCTCGCGCAACATTGCCTTGACTCGAGCCGGGTCCTTGCTGCCTTCGATCTTGACCCGTTCACGCAATGCGTCAACGAGTTCGAGGGTCGGTTCGGTTCCCAGGTCTGCCATGAGCAGGTTTTCTTCGATCTCGTCCCAGACGTCATCATCGATGTTGTCCTGGCTGAGAAGGGCCAACAGACCCTTGGAGAAAACGTTGTTCGACTTTGTCAGTCGGGCACGCAGACGGGCCAGACGGCCCTGCACCGGGGCCGGAACCTCCAGCTGGAGCGCCGGATCTTCTTCAACCGTCGGTGCCGTTGCGCCAGTAGCTGGAGCCTCGGGGGCCAGCGTGTCGGTGTCCGGCCGTTCCTCGGTGAGGGTCCCGGTACCGGCCGGCGGATCATTAGCGTCGCGTTCGCTGGTGTAGGGGGTCTTGGGTTTGCGGCCCTTGGAAACCAACGCGATGGTTCCAATGCCGACGATCGCTATGACTGCGATCACGATGATTATGGTCAAAAGCTGATCAGTCACGTTTAGAATCATCTCACAGACTATGATGTTGGCTGGCAGTTCAATCCGTTAACACTCCCCTGACAAGGAAGCTGGTTAGCCCGCGCTGCCCGGTACGGATTCAGCGGGCAAAGCACATATGCCCAAGATTGCTCCACGCACCGAACGCCTGCGGGTTCCCCGCGAGATCACCATTCTACTGATTGCCGCGTTCATCATTGCCCTCGGTTTCGGCTTGATTGCCCCCATCCTTCCGCAGTACGCGGTGAGCTTTGATGTGGGCGCAGCAGCCGCCAGCATCATTGTCAGCATCTTTGCGTTTGCGCGGCTGATTTTCGCGCCCGTGGCCGGAGTGCTGACCGCCAAGCTGGGCGAACCGAAAATCTATGTGACCGGAGTGTCGCTGGTAGCCGTGTCCACATTGCTCTGTGCCGCGGTCCAGGACTACACACAGCTATTGGTTGCCCGTGGGCTTGGCGGTTTTGGTTCCACCATGTTCACGATCTCGGCCATGGCGCTCATCGCCCGTTTGGCGCCGGACGGATCACGCGGCCGGATTTCAGGGATGTACGCCGGCGCGTTCCTGCTGGGCAATGTCATGGGACCAGTCTTCGGCAGCCTGCTGGCCCCCTTTGGAATGCGCCTGCCCTTCCTCATCTATGGTGTGGCGCTGTTGATCGCCGCAGCCGTGGTGTATGTTGCCCTGGCACGCAAACCGGTGCAGGAAAAACTTGAAGACAACGAAGTGGCCGAGCCGAGCGCGCCCGTACCGGTGCTGACCACCCGTGAAGCACTGCGCTCCCCCACCTTCCGCGCGGCGATGGCCTCCGGTTTCAGCTACGGTTGGTTGGCCTTCGGCATCCGCACCTCAATGATCCCCCTCTTTGCCCTGGCGGTCTTCGGTGAGGGAACCGGCCAACGCGTGGCGGGTATCTCCCTGGCCATTTTCGCCGTGGGCAATGGTGTCGCCCTGACGTTCTCCGGAAAGCTGACGGACGCGATTGGACGCAAGAAGCCTGTTCTTCTTGGTATGGCCATTCTGCTCTCCTCCATCGTGCTGATGGGTTACTTTACTTCCTTGCCGGCATTCATCATCTTTTCCATCCTCGCCGGCTTCGGTGGCGGCATCCTGGGTCCAGCCCAGCAGGCAGCCGTAGCGGATGTCATTGGGGCTGGGCGTAACGGTGGCAAGGCGTTGGCAGGATTCCAAATGGCCACCGACTTGGGTGCGATCATCGGACCGCTTATCGCCGGGCTTATGGCAGACCACATTAACTACCAGGTGGCGTTGAGCGCTTCAGGCGCGGTATGTCTAGTGGGTGTCGTGGCATGGTTGTTCACTCCGGCTACCGTCCCCGCCGTGCGGCAGCCGTCCGGGAATGAAGAGCACGAACACTAGATACGTTGATGATCCATCTTCTGACTGATCACCGTGGTGACGCCGTCTCCACGCATGGTCACGCCATAGAGTGCGTCCGCCACTTCCATGGTCTTCTTCTGATGGGTGATCACGATGAGCTGCGAGGACTCGCGCAGCTCTTCGAAGATGGTGATCAACGTCCCAGGTTGACGTCATCCAGCGCTGCTTCAACTTCGTCCATTACGTAGAACGGGGACGGCCGGGCCTTGAAGATGGCGACAAGCAACGCCACTGCGGTGAGGGAGCGCTCGCCACCGGAAAGGAGTGAGAGTCGCTTGATTTTCTTGCCGGCAGGGCGGGCTTCGACTTCAATACCAGTGGTTAGCATATTGTCGGGGTCGGTCAAGACAAGCTGTCCCTCGCCGCCCGGGAACAGTCGGTCAAAAATTCTCTTGAATTGGGCTGCAGTGTCGTTGTATGCCTCTGTGAACACTCGTTCAACATGGTCGTCAACGTCTTGAATGATTTGTTCTAGGTCTGCTCGGGATTTCTTCAAGTCCTCAAGTTGTCCGGAGAGGAACTTGTGCCGCTCCTCCAACGCAGCGAACTCCTCCAGGGCCAGGGGGTTGACCTTGCCCAGTGCGCCCAGATCGCGTTCGGCCTTCTTCAGCCGCTTTTCCTGATCCACGCGGTCAAAGGGTTTGGTTCCCACAGGATTGCCTTCCTCGTCAACGCTCTGACGCAGTTCGGCCCATTTGTCTTCCGGATCGAACGCTTCGGGAATCAGCTGATCAGGACCGTAGTTCTCGATCAAGTGTTCCGGGGTGTATCCCAGTTCCTCTAGCGCGCGGTTTTCAACGTTCTCAATGCGCATCCGCAGTTCGGCGCGCGCCATTTCATCACGGTGCGCGGCATCCGACAAGCGCGTAAATTCCGCTGAAAGTTTCTCAACCTCGGCGCGCTGGTCGGTGAGCAGCTCCTCGATCTTGTTCTTGTGTTCCTGCAGCTCACGGCGCTCACTGTCGGCCATCTGGACAGAGACGTCAACGAACTGCAGAATTCGGGTCGCTGCGGCTTCCACCTGAGCGGCATTTACTGCCTGGGCGCGGCGTTCTTGGGCCCGCCGTGCAGCTACTTCGCGATGGGTCCGTTCGGCTGCTGCCGTGCGTTTGAGTCCTTCAATGCGGGACCGCAGGGCCGTGACGCGCTCTTCGCTGCTGCGCAACGCCAGGCGGGCTTCCAGTTCCTGTTGGCGTGCGGCAGCGGCCGCATCCGCCAAGGCAGCCCGCGACGCATCATCAACGGATTCGTCTTCGTGATCTTCGGACGCCATCTCCATGCGCTCGGTGATCTCTTCGAGCGATTCCTGCTCGATGCTCAGCTTTTCCTCCGCCGCGACAATTCTTGTGCGTACGGCCTGACGCTGTGCCTCGGCATTGCGCAGCTTCTCCCCTAACTCGGCCAGATAACTGGTGAGCTCGGTAATGCCCGCGTCGGAATCCCGCAGGGCAGCGAGCGCTTCATCGTGAGCGCTTTCAGAGGCGTGAAGGGCCGGTTCCCGCTCGGCGAGTTCACGTTCCAGACGCTGCAGTTCTGAACTTGTTTGGCTCAGTTCCGTTTGGGTGGATTCGATAAGTGCCTGCTGGGCAATTAGGGAAGCACCTGCGCTGTTGCCCACGGAGCTACGTGCCGCGGATACGTTGAGTCCGTCAAAAGTGGTGAAGCAAGCATCCGCATGTTGGAGTGCCATTTCACGGGCGGTGTGCAAGTCCTCGACCACGTAGTGGTTGGCGAGCAGCCGGTCCAGTAGCGAGGCGATTTCCGGACGGCTGGTCACGACCTCGCGGGCAGTGATGAGCCCGTCGATGCTGGGCACTACTGATGCACCGTTTACCGATACATGGATCAACGAGACGTTGGCCTCTTGTTGATCGGAGAGTTCCTCGATCAAGTCCAAAGCACCGGTGACGTCAGAGGCAACGAGTGCTTCGGAGCTATCCCGAAGGATGGCTGAGATGGCCTTTTCATAGCCATCGGCTGCGGAGATCAGTTCCCCTAGCCGTCCCAGCAAGAGCTCGCCGTGTGCTTCGAGGAGCTCTGCGGATGAATCGTCCTGGGCGTTCAGCTTCAGCGCTTCGAGGCGCGAGGTGAGCCCCGAAGCCCGAACGGATAGTTCACGCTCCCGCTCCGAGGCCACGCGTTGCGCATGCTGTAGGGCATGGAGCTGCCCCGCGGCGTCCTCATACGCACTGTTCAGTTCCTCTTCGGCCTCCTGCGTTCCACGAGTTCCTGGGACAAGGATCCAAAAGATTGGCGGTCGGCGGCAAGGTTTGCGTCAAACGACTGATCACTGTCCTTGAGCCGGACGATTTCTGCGATGGTGACATCCACCCGGCTTCGTGCGGAGGCTACCTGGGAAGCTAAACGTGCCATGCCTTCGCGGCGGTCTGCCGCGGCGCGCAGCAGGGAGGCCATTCGCTGTTGTTCAGCGCGTGCGGCTTCTTCGGCGGTTTCCTTTGCCTCGACGGCTTCAGCGAGGATCTCATGACGGTCCTCAACTGCTTCTTCCAGTTCGGCGAGTTCTTCACCCAGCCGCTCGGCCTGGGCGTCCAAACGGTCGGGGTCCCGGTTGCTGTCGAAGTGCGTTTGGTTTGATGCCAGCAGTGAGGAGCGTTCTCGCGCTAACGCGGCCATGGACCGGTAGCGCTCCTGCAGGGTTGTGAGGCTAACCCAGGTTTCCTGAATTCTGGCAAGACGCGGGGTGGCCTGCGATAGCTTCGCCTCGAGATTCCCCACATACTTGCGTGCGTGCTCCAACTGGGAACTGGTCTCCCGCTGCGCAGCCTGGATTTTAGCTTCGTCGTTGATGTCCTGGGCCAACTTGTTGTTCAGCGTCACCAGGTCATCAGCAAGCAGGCGTGCCTTGGCATCGCGCACCTCCAGTTGAACGCTTTGGGCACGACGGGCGATTTTGGCCTGGCGTCCCAACGGCGCCAATTGTCGGCGTACTTCCGCACTCAGGTCTTCCAGGCGGTCCAGGTTTCCCTGCATGGCCTGGAGCTTGCGCAAGGTCTTTTCCTTACGCCGGCGGTGCTTGAGCACGCCGGCGGCTTCTTCAATGAAACCGCGCCGGTCTTCGGCAGTGGCGTGCAGGATTCTGTCGAGCTGCCCCTGGCCTACAATGACGTGCATTTCGCGACCGAGCCCGGAATCGGACAAGAGTTCCTGAATATCCAATAGGCGGCAAGAGTTTCCATTGATCGCGTATTCTGAACCCCCGGACCGGAACAACGTGCGTGAGATCGTGACTTCGGCATAGTCGATGGGCAACTGGCCATCGGTGTTGTCTATGGTCAGGGAAACGTGGGCACGACCCAAAGGTGGACGTCCGGAGGTGCCGGCAAAAATGACATCCTCCATCTTGCCACCACGCAGCGTTTTGGCTCCCTGTTCCCCCATCACCCACGCTAGCGCGTCCACCACGTTGGACTTGCCGGACCCATTGGGGCCAACCACCGCAGTGACACCCGGTTCAAACTCAAAGGTCGTCGCCGAGGCAAAAGACTTGAACCCGCGTACGGTAAGTGTCTTTAGATGCACGGTGGAGGATTCCTGAGTTCTGTGTTGGGGTTATAGGCTGGTGCTGGCTCGTCAAGAACCACGAGAGGCTTGGTGAGGCAATTCTATCGAAGCCCACCCCGCAACCAGGGGAAGCGGCGCGTAGGACTGCATGAAAGTAAGCGAAGAGATTGGAATCCAAGTGAGCGTTCTGTCGCAGATTGAGCAATGGCCTGCCGACAATGCTGTCAGCACCGTGATCGATGGTTCCGGGCAGGTGCTTGATTCTGTCGGTGACCCAAACCGTAAGTACCGCTGGCCTCGGTGACCAAGTTGCTGAGCGCCTATGCCTTCCTGCTTGCCCTGGAAGAAGAAGCCATCAGTCTGGACAACCCTGCGGGCCCCGAAGGCTCCACGGTGCATCACCTGCTGGCCCACACGTCCGGCTATGACTTCGACAGTGAAACCATCCGCTTCAAGCCGGGCAGCCGCCGTGGCTACTCGAATACCGGGTTCGAGGTACTGGCTGAGCACCTGCAGCGTTCCAGCGGCATCGCCTTTACGGAATACATTTCAGAAGCGCTGTTCCTCCCATTGGGAATGAACGACACCACGTTGGATGGCAGCAGCGCCAAGGATGGGATCTCTACCGCCGCAGATCTGTCCCGATTCGCGGCGGAATTGCTCACCCCCACCCTGCTGGCATCAGAAACGTTGAAGAACGCCACCTCAGTTCATTTCCCGGACAGGATCGGCATCTTGCCCGGCTATGGACGCAAGAACCCAATGATTGGGGACTTGGCTTTGAGATCCGCGGAACCAAGAATCCGCATTGGACCGGCAAGGATCATCCGGCGACGACCTTTGGCCACTTCGGCCAATCCGGAACTTTTCTCTGGGTTGACCCTGAGCACCGGCTGGCCTGTGTCACGCTGACTGATAAGGCTTTCGGCCCCTGGGCTGCCGAGAGGTGGAGCGATTACAACAACGGAGTATTGCAGGAATTCTCGCGCTGAATCGGCAGGATGTCTAACGACGGCGGGGGCGGGGCTGGCAGACAGGGCAGGTGAATGAGGAACGACCCATAAAGGCGTCGCGACGAATCAATGAAGTACGACTATTGCTCGCACAGCGAGCACATTCTCTGCCCTCCCGGCCGTAGGCGTTGAGCGAGCGGTCAAAGTATCCGCTGGCTCCATTCACATTGACGTACAGCGAATCGAAGCTCGTGCCCCCGGCGTCCAGTGCACGAAGCATTACGTCCCGCAGAGCGGCATCCAGCCGTTCAACTTCTGCCCGTCGAATTGTCGCCGTATTCCGGAGCCCTGAGAAACCAGCTTGCCAAAGTGCCTCATCCGCATAGATGTTCCCCACACCCGCGATCACTGTTTGATCGAGGATGGCTCGCTTGACTTGAGTGGTCCGCCGGCGTAGGGCAGCGTAAAGGGACTCGGTGGTCCGGAACGGATCCAGTACGTCTCGGGCAATATGAGAGGCCGCTGCTGGGATGAGGTCGAGGTCGCTCCCCTGGCCGCCGACTCCCCCATCGGAAGTGCTGACAAGAGGCGAGAGGAACATACCGCCAAAGATCCGCTGGTCAATGAAGCGCAGCTCCCCTGGTTCTTCGCCGCGGGGACTCAGCGATAGACGCACCTTCAAATGTCTTTCATCCGGCGCTTCAGGTTCCTCTATCAGCAGCTGTCCGCTCATTCCCAGATGCGCCACGAGCGCAGCGGCGTCGCCAGCCCAGTCAGGTTCATCCAGAGGAACTTGCCCCGTCGAACTACTGCATCAACACGGCATCCCTGAAGACTTGCTACGAAGTCTTCGGCACCGTCCAGGTGCCGTCGCACGGAGCGTGGATCTAGGACTTCCACCCTCTCGAAATTGCGACCGCGGACCCAGGTTTCAAGTCCGCGGCGAACTACTTCGACTTCCGGCTGTTCAGGCATAGCGAAGTGGCGATCCTTAGAGCTGCGGCAAGGCCTGATTGGGGTGCATTAGCTTCCAACTAGCCCTGGCGGCTTCCTGTTCCGCTTCCTTCTTGGAAGGCCCTTGCCCCTGGCCCAACTCGCGCTCGCCAATCCACAAAGTGGCGGTGTAGCTGCGGGCGTGGTCCGGGCCGGTTCCCGTGACCTCATAGAGCACGTCCGAGTTTACCGCCAGCAGCTTCTTCCTGGATGACCGTCTTCCAGTCAGTGGCAGCTCCGAGCAGTTCGCCATCCTCAAGCATCGGAGCCACCAAGCGCAGGATGAGCTCCTTGGCTCTTTCCATCCCATGGTTGATGTACACGGCGCCGAAAATGGCTTCCATGGTATCTGCCAGGATTGAGGCCTTGTTCGCCCCGTTGGACTGCTTCTCACCACGACCCAGGTAAATGTGCTGGCCCAGCGCGAGTTGCCGGCCAACCGTAGCCAACGCCCGAGTGCTGACGACAGCTGCGCGGCGCTTCGCGAGGTCCCCTTCCGGCAAATGCGGCTGGGATTCGTAGAGGTATTCGGCGATGCTGAAGCCCAAAATGGAGTCGCCCAGGAACTCTAGACGCTCATTGGTGGGGATCCCGCCGTTTTCATAGGCGTAGGAACGATGGGTTAAAGCAAGACGAAGCGTCTCGGGGTCAATAGTGACCCCGAGACGCTTCAGAAGTTCTTCTTCAGAAGACATATTTAGACGTCTGCGACCTTGCGACCCTTGTACTCAAGGAACAGCTCGGTACCGGCCGAGTCGGTCACGACCTTGGCCTGGTGCGGCAGGCTGTAGGTGACGCGACCGTTTTCAACGGTCTTCACCAGGTTCGGTGCGGTAGCCTTCCACTGAGAACGGCGGGCACGAGTATTCGCACGGGACATCTTCCGCTTTGGAACAGCCACGACTACTTCTCTTCTCTCTCGTCTGACGTTTTACTTTGTGTCGCATCTTCTGCAACTATGTCGGCCAGCTGCGCAAGCGCTGCCCAACGAGGATCAAGGACCTCATGGTGATGCTCAGGATCCTCGTTAAGGTTCTTGCCACATTCGCTGCAAAGCCCTAAACAATCTTCCCGGCATACCGGCTGGAACGGCAGGGCGGTCACCACTGCGTTCCGCAATACCGGGTCAAGGTCGATGAGATCATCGACAACCCAGTACTGGTCTACTTCATCGTCTTGCTCGATTTCGGCATTCTCTTCATAGTAGAAGAGCTCCTGGATATCAGCATCATAATCATACTCGATGGGTGTCAGGCACCGGCCGCATTCACCGGCGATTTCCACGGTGGCTACACCAGAAACCAGAACACCCTCATGTACGGATTCGAGCCGCAGGTCCAAGGAAACCTCAGATCCTTCACGAACACCAATGAGTGCGACGCCCACTTCAGCGGGCGCGGGTACATGCTCAACGATCGTTGTCATTGCTCCGGGCGCCCGTCCAAGCTCCTTGGTTGAAATAACCAGAGGCGAGCTGCGATCGGGCTCACCGTGCGGCGACCGATCAGAACGCTTTTCGCTGATGATAACTCCTATTGAACATAGACCGACATTTAACCCTAGCGCGATCTTTAGCGCTAGACAAGTTCAGTGATGCACGTCAACTTCGACTACTAGG
>NZ_BAXF01000002.1:0-36736 GCF_001310435.1 Arthrobacter sp. JCM 19049
GTGGCGTGGCCGCGGGCGACGGTGCGGCCGGTGCCGGGGCTGGCGCCGGGCGAGAAGACCTGGTGTGTGAAGATCTGGCATCAGCCGGGAGTGCCGGTGCGGGTGTCCGGCCTGTGGGTGACGTTCAGCAGCAACGACCGTGAGGAAGCGTTCGAGTGGGCGCGGAGGACGGTGGCGGAGTTCCGGCAGGTAAAAGAGTTCGGCCGGTCCGGGTTCCTGGGGTGCCGCGAAAAGCCGTGGAGCCCGCAATGGTAGCCCAGCGCAGTAGTGCCAGCACGGTGCGTCAGGCTCCTGACCCGGTCCGTAAGTCCGAGAACTGGCAGGCCCAGGCGGCGTGCAAGAACTGGGATTTCAAGAAGCACGGTGACCCGTTCTTCCCGGTTGGTGCTGCGGACAGTGAAGCCGACCCGGCCCGGAAGATCTGCGCGGCCTGCCCGGTGCGGGCCGCTTGCCTGGATGCGGCCATGCAGCACACGGACTCGATCCGTCACGGCGTGTACGGCGGAACCACCGGCGATGAGCGGTGGTCGGAGTACCGGAGGCGCCAGCGGCATAAGCAGAAGATCAGAAAAATGCGCGAGAAGCGCCAAGCAGCTTAGGAAGGACGAACCATGACCACCACCCCAGTACCGGTAGCCGGCGCCAGAGCCGCCGATGCGTGGATTTTCCCGGAGGCCTCGCTGGAGGCCGAGTTCGGTGACCTGCTGCGCTTGTTGCGCCTGGTGCGCCCGGTTGGCCGCACGCCGTCGCCGATGAACCGGCGGGTAGTGCTGAGCTTCCAGGGTGACAAGTATTTGAGCGCCACCACCTGGGATTACGAGGTGCGCCGCCAGGTGCATGTCGGCACCCAGCAACCGTCGCCGATACACGGTTTCATCTTGCCGGCACGCCCCCTTGAGGACGCTGTCCGGCTGCTGGCCAAGGGCAAGCCGAAGACGGACAAGGTGAAGATCCAGCAGACCATGGTGATGGGTCTGCCGAAGGTCTTTGTTCAGGCTGACGGGTATTCCCTGGCACTGGGCATGAACTGCGTAAGCGCGGCCACGGCTGGCGCGTGGTTCGAGGAAATCGCCTTTCGCGAGGCTGAGGGGCAGGGCCGTGTGCAGGCCACTTGGGCCGCTGCCGACCTGCTGCGGTTGATGGGCAGCGTGAAGCACGCCATCGGCAAAGATGACACCACGCCTGTTCTCTGCGCCGCGCAGATCCTCTGGGATTCCGGGCGGCTGCGGATTCTGGCCACTGACCGCTACCGGCTGGCCCGCGCCACCCTTGGCCGCACCTCTACCGACAGCAAGACCAGCGGTCAGAAGTTTGAGCGGCTCCTGCCGTTGAAGGTGTGGAACCTGATCGCACCGATCATCAAGGACGAGGACGAGCTGCGCATCACCGCCTCAGATGACGACGGCCCGCTGCTGAGCATCACGGGCGAGAACTGCGCGATCGACGTCCTGTGCCACAACGGGACGTACCCGAAAATCAACGAGCTGTTCCATGGCCAAAGGGTGCACGCCAAGCTTTCCCGCAAGGAACTGCTGCGCGCCACCACCATCCTGCAGGGCATGGCCGAACCCAGAACACCCATCGTGTTGCACCGGGTCGAGGGTGGGATGCAGGCCGCCAGCGAGGGATACGACGGCGACCGCAGCAAGTCCCCGGTGATGCAGGTCAGCGGCCACGAGTTCATTGGCACCGCGCTCAATCCCCATTTCTTGCAGGAGACCCTGGCCGCGCTGCCCGGTGAACAGGTGCGGATCTCGTGGCTCGTGGAGCGCGGCCCCACGAAGCCGGTCATGCTCACGAACGGGGACGCCCCGCTGGATGAGCAGGAGACCGAGTACCTGGTCATGCCGGTCCGGATGCCGGCGGATCCCGTGGAGAAGTGCTCTTAGAACCTTGTACCCCAGAAAACAAACTCAAAGCTTTGTAAAGGAGGAGTAAAGATGTTCCCAAGCATCCAGAACCCGGCGGGCCTCGTTGAGCATAACGGTTTCGGGCTGGTGGTGTCCTCGGTGACCGTTGCTGAGGGCACCGGAAACCAGCACAAGAGCGTCATCCGCCTGATCCGTGATAACCGCACCGATTTCGAGGACTTCGGAAGGGTGCGTTTTGAAAACGCACCCTTGCAAACCGCCGGCGGCGTCCAGCAGCGTGAGGTGGCGCAGCTGAACGAACAGCAGGCCACTCTGCTCATGACGTACCTGCGCAACAGCGATCAGGTTCGTGCCTTCAAGAAGGCGTTGGTGAAGGCGTTCTATGAGATGGCGCAGCAACTGGCGAAGCCGGCCCAGGCGGAGATGTCCCGCATGGAGATCCTGCAGCTGGCCATGCAGGCCGAGCAGGAGCGCGCCGCACTGGCCGCGAAGGTGGAGCAGGACGCGCCGAAGGTCGAATATGTGAACACGTTCGTCGCTGATGAAGACCTGGTCACGGTCCGCACGATCGCTTCGGGCTTGAACATTGGCGAGGCTGAGCTGCGCGAACTGCTCGTGGCTAAGAAGTGGATCTACCGCCAGACCGCTACCCGCTGGTCGAACAAGGCCAACGGCCTGGTGAGCATTCACCGGTACAGCGCGTTCGCGGACAAGAAGCCCTATTTCCAGGCCGTGATGAATCACGAGGCCCCACGGTTCAAGGGCGAAGTCATGCACACCCTGAAAGTCACCCCGGCCGCGCCGCAGCAATCGCACGCCTGGTCACGGGCTTGAGAAAGGCAAGAGCAATCATGAGCGAAATGGAGTCAGCCTGATGAGCACCCAGCAGGCCTCGGCCGAGTGCCGGGAGAACAAGCACCCGTACTGCCAGGGCAAGGCGTGGGACGCGGCCGCGGATGAGCTGGCCAGCTGCCTGTGTGACTGCCATGTGGGCGAGGAATCGCAGGTGCAGCCACCCCACGTGACGGTCTACGTGAAGACCGGCCACTGCAATCAGTGCGATAACACGCTGCGGAAGCTGAAGGCCATGGGTGTCGCTTTCCAGGTGAAGACCGTGGACCCGGAGCAGGACCGCGCCTACGTGGACGAACTGCGGTTCCTCGCCAAGCAGCTGGGCGTGGCCCCCAGCATGCCGTACGTGGAGGTCGTGGCCGCAACCCCGGACGAGTCCACGTCCTGGTTCGGGTTCCGTCCCGACAAGTTGGAAGTACTGAAGAAAGAAGCAGCAGCATGAGCAACACCGAGAACATCAGCGTCATCAATCTGGGTGAGGACGGTGACCAGTGGATGGTCACGGGCACCTCGGACGCGCACAGCGCCGACGAAGCAGTGCGCAATTGGTTCGAGCGCGAGACCGGGGAAACCTTGGAAGCCAGTTTCCTCGCCGATGACCTGATCGAGCTGAACATCGAGTACCGCACGGACTGGTGCTGGCTGGCGGGTGGAACCGAACCCCACGGGGAAGAGGACCGGCTCGTCATTGGCTCGGCCTGGGGCAAGTGCTTCGCCGGATTCGTGGTGCAGGCATGAGCATCTTCACCCTGATCGCACTGTTCATCATCGTCTGGTTCCTGGCCGCTCTCGGCCTGGCCTTCCTGCTTGGCCGCTACTTCAAGCAGCTGAAGCGGAAGATCGACGATCTGCACTCCCTGCAGCAGACCACGCGCTCTGAGCTGCAGGGCCGAACCCAGTACAACATCTTCGAGCAAGGAGGCCGACCATGACTGATCGTCTCAACCCGGAAGCGCTCGAAGCGGCGTGCGCTGGCTTCTATAACGACCCTATGGGCCTGACCAACTGGCAAAGGTTGTGCTCCGCAGACCCGGCCCTCGCTGACAAATACCGGGCCGGGATGAATGCCGCCGTGACCGCTTACCTGGCCGCCTTGCCTGCGCCCCGCCCCGTCACCAATCCGCTGACCGTCCCGCACCGAATCACAACCGGTGCTGTGTCGGATGTAGGCAACATGGGGGTGCCAACACCCGACACAGTGCCCCGCACCATCACCACCGTGGAGGGGCTGGAAGCGCTGCCGGAGGGGACAATCCTTAGGGACTATGCCGGTCTCGCATTGCATAAGCGCCCCACCGGCACCTGGTGGTGCACCAATGGGACGACAGGGCTCACCGACGTCGACCTGGCCGACGAAATCGAGGGCACCAAGTTCTGGTACACGGTCCTCTGGGTGCCCCCGGAAGGCGGCGGGACCACCATCCTGGCACTACTCAACGAGCATCGACAGCGTCATAGTATCCGTGACGGGAGGACGCACTGCGCTTGTGGGTGGAAGAGCGGCCCGCGCGTTATGGGAGCAAAACCTCACAGCGCCTCTAGCGTTATGGAGCCAGATTCCTACGGCGCACACTTGGCCGGGTTGTTAGAAGCCCACCAGCACGAGCGGGAAGCTAAGGCGAAAGCTGAAGCGCTCGAAGAAGCGGCGAGTGACAGCCATATGGGCCTGTGGTGCACGGATGGAACGCTTCTGGCATTGCATCATGGCTTCGTGCCCGTGCCGAGCAGATCCGCGAGACCTCGTGATGCCTGTTCATCTGTTCCTGGCGCTCCATGCGCTGCATTGGCTTCATTCCTGGCTCTAGAAAGGCCAACACCATGACCCAGAATCTCAGGGCGTTGAGAACCGCCCGCACGATCGCTAAGGCCGCGGACTACGCGCACAGGCGGCCAGAGCGGAGAACACCGGCCAGCCCCGCCTTGCACGCCTTTACCGTCAGGCAGCAGGCCGCGAGATGACCGAGGCCCTGCAGCAGATCCGCAAGGGCAGGATCAACCACAACCCGTTGCGAGCTTTCCACTACCTTGCGCAGGACATGGAGCAAGCTGCCAAGACAGCGTTCGGTCCCTTTGTCGCGGCCATGAAGGCATTACAGGGGCAGCTGGGCAACGCCGCAAACACGAAAAGTTACTACCGCAAAGGCGACTACGCGTTGGCCGGCCCCGCCGGGTGGTTGCGGAGTCCGCGCCTTCCCGCAGTGGAGGTGCTTGCTACTGGGGCGGTGCGTCGGGCAAAAGTCCGATTCACCTGTTTGATGTGGTCTCCCTGTCTGGGACGCCGACGCGAATCATTTACTTGGAGGACAGATGATCAGGCTTTACCGGGCCGCCTGCGAGTTCCTGGAAGCGTTCGCTGAGAACTTGCGTAGCGAGCAGGAGCCGGGCCGGGAGGGGCGACCTCGCTCGTTGAGAATGCAGGACAGTACGAGCCCAACGAAACTCACCGGCACTTTCGTGAACCGGAGTGGGAAGACCGCACAAGAATCGGATTTAGGAGCACCAAATGAACCTCACCGCACAACAACTCAACGGCACGCACCTCGGAAGAATCGTGACCGTACACCACCACCAGGGAACCTACACGGGAGAACTCGACCGCGTGGAACACCACCGCGAAACCGAAAGCATTGGCCACTACCAGACAGCCACCGACAAGTGGGTGACCCTGTGCGTCGGAGTAGCCGAAATAGGACACGTGCCCATCAACACCCCAATCACCATGCAGGCTCCTGTCGAACAGGCATCCGGATAGAGACTGCGCTCGCCGTGGTGGCGGGGTGGCGATGAATTGTTGGGATCGATAGATCGGAAAATGAATGTCCTGGTTGAAGCAGTCGGATGCGGCGGCGAATCATCCGCTGGTGCTGCGCATCTTGGAGATGGAGGACTACGATGACCGCCTGCTCAATGAGGTGTATGGGTGGATCAATCGGTGCGCTACCCAGTCAGCCGCCCACGATATGGACTACATCGTAGAGATCGGCACGGCCCGGAGCCTGGCTGGGTCCAGGTATGAGCCGCTGAAAGCCGCGGCCCTGCATTGCGGGATTTTCTTTGAGAAGGAGATCCAGGAAGATCTCAAGGACGACGAGGGCAACGTGCTGGGCACGCGCCCCCGCCGTGTATTGAAGCTTGTGGAGGAAAAGGACCTCTTCCACATGATTCTGAAGTCGGAGAAGGAGTGGGAGCAGCAGCGCCAGTACGACAATCGGAACCCGGAGCGTTCCGGCCCTGTCCGGCTGCGTGACGGGGACGAGTGCCGTTGGTGCGGCAGGCTCACCCGGTGGGATGCTGACCGAAAGTCCGGGCGGATGGGGACCATTGATCATTTGAAGCCCGGGGATAAGAATTCGACGACGAAGGATCGGGTTGTGGCGTGTAAGAGCTGCAACTCGGCTAGACAGGAAGGTGATAACTGGGACAAGAAGCTCAGACCAGTGCCAACGAATCCGTACTATGGTGCGGATACCGCGAAATGGTTGTTCGAGAAGTGTGGCCATCGAGTCACACCGACTGAGCAGCGCAAGGAAACCAAGACTCCCGCCCCGCTTCCGGCGGCAGACGAGCCCCAGGCTGTTGAACCTCCCACAAGCGTTGAGGATCCGGCCAAGGAAGGCGCTACGGCTCATCCCGGCGCCGCCCCGTCGCCCGCTACGGCACAAGCAGCGCCGGTCGAGTCCCCTGGAGCTACGGCCACACCGGCCCAGGGCATCAGATCCCACTCGGATCTGACAGCGTTTCCCACCATCGAATCATTCGATGACGAGCCCCAGGCTGTTGAACCTCCCAAATGCGTTGAGGCTCCAGCTGCACGCCGCGCCACGGCACCCGCCGGAGCGCCGAGCGAGGGCACGAACGGCAAGACGCCGGCGAACAGGCATTCATCAGGAGATCCCGAACCAGGGCAGGCTACGGCACCTACCGGCCGCCCCGGCGAACGGTCGAACTCCGGGCAGGATCAAACGCCGATCAAACGCCGATCAAATGAAAACCAACTGAAAACCCGTAATGACAGCTATGGCAGATCTGGGTTTGCCGGGTCGGGTCGGGACGGGACGGGCCGGGCTGGGTCTCGCGATCCTGAGGCTGGGAGTACTTCTGGTGTTCCTCGTCCTGCTGGGCCTGGCCGTAAGCGCAGACGGAATAGACCTAGGAAGAGATGACTGTGAAAACCAAGAAAGATGTTCATCCTGTTTTGCAGTGGGATGAGAGGACGTTCCAGAAGATGGTGGTCGATGCTGCCCGTCTACTGGGGTATCGGCAGATTTACCACACCCAAAATTCGAAGCGCAGCCAGCCTGGTTTCCCTGACCTGGTGCTGGTGAGTGCCGCCAGGAAGAGGACGCTGTTCGTGGAGCTGAAGACGATGACGGGGAAGGTGAGTCCGCATCAGGAGGAATGGATCGCTGCGTTGCGTGAAGCTGGCCAGGAGGCGGTGATCCTGCGCCCTTCGGATTGGAGGAGCCGCCGGGTGCACGCACTCTTGTCGGGTGAGGAGGTGCTCTGTGCCTGAGTGCAGTAATGAGCCTGGCTGCGGTTGCTGGGGACATGTGCAGGAGTTGTATGCGGCGGGTGCGGGGGTTGTTGATCCGTTCTTGTTCAAGCGGACGATGATCTGGCGGTTCCGGGATCAGTTGGTGTCGCAGACTCCGAAGATTGAGAAGACACAGGATGGCCCGAAGGTGGTGACGGTGCCGCCGCTGCTGTTGGAGTTGAAGCAGGAGGTGAAGCCTTCAGGTGAGCGGTCATCGGGGCGTTCGGGTAGTGGCCCGGGTGTTCCGATTGCTGCAGCTGCTTTGGATCTGTGGCAGGAGATCAGCCAGGGCATTCACGATCAGTGTTGGCTGGTGTTCGACCGTACTGGTGATCCGATCCCTGAGAAGGAAGCGGAGAAGCTCAGGTACTGGGTGGATGCGCTGGGCAATGATGAGCAGTGGATCAACGAGGCGTACCGGACGCTGGGCTACTGGGTGTCTGAGATTGAGCGGCTGTTCGATCCTCCGGTCGTGGTTGAGCTTGGCCGCGCTTGCCCTGCCTGTCACACGAATGAGGTGCGCGAGCAGGTGGACGGGGAGACTGTGGTCAACCGTGCGGTGATCGCCACGATCAGGCTGAGGCGTCACCCTCGGTACTGGTGGAGTGCAAGGGGTGCGGCGCCACGTGGCAGGGTGAGAGCATCCACGTGCTGGAGGAGCTGACCCGCCCACAGCAGCAGGAGTAGGACACGCGGGTGGCCAGTGTGACAGGAAGGGCGTGTTGCCTGTATCCTGAAACCACTTACCACTCGTGTATCCAAAAGCGAGTTGATACTAGTGAAGGGCCGGCCGTGATGGTTGGCCCTTCACTGCGTTAACGACCAGGTTGCGGAGGTGTCAGCGTGGCCACGTCGCGCACTGGCACCGCACGGTGGAAGAAGCTAGTGGCGTCTGCCAGATGGCTGGCCCAGCAGGCCGGGCAGGAGCGTTGCCCGTACTGCGGTGTGGTGTTGGATTACGTGACCTCGAAATTGCCCAACAGTGCTGAAGGGGATCACGTTGTTCCCCATGCGTCCGGTGGTGCTGATGTGATTGAGAACATCGAAATCATCTGTCGTCGATGCAATCAGTCAAAGGGAAATCGTCCTCAACCACGCACGATCGTGCACGCCGCGCCGCTTCGCAACAGCGGTCGCTGGTCCTGACAGTAGCCCCAGGGAGGATCCCCTCCCGCCCCTTGTTTCCTCGCACCACCGTGCATTGCGCCATATCCCCCCGGCTCCCTCTGACGCGGGGCTTTGCGAGAAAAGCGTAGCTGACTAGGGGTTTTACTAATTGTTTTGACAGGCTTAGTTTTCGTAGGGTTTTCGGCCCCGAAAAGGCCCAAACTTCCGCATGATTCCGGGGTTTTTCGCGTTACACGCGGTAGAATAGAAGCATGAGGATTTGCGAGAACTGCCCCAAGCGGCTGCCGGCATGGCGCCGGGCCGGGACGCGGTTCTGCTCTGGCCGCTGCCGGGTCTCCTCGCACCGCGCAGGAAAGAAGCTGCCCACCGATCTGCGGCACCGCGACAACTGGGTGCGCCACGACGAACGCAAACGCCCCCTGGGTGTATGCGGCCAGCTCGCCCGAGTCAACGAATCACGCGCCTGGGTCAGCCACCAGCGCGCTGTAGCGTCCACCGTGGGCGTCGGAGTCGGATTCGTCCTCGACGGCTCAGGCATCGGCGTCATAGACCTGGACGACGCGATCACGGATGACGGCAACCTTGCCCTCTGGGCCGCCGAAATACTCGCCGCCAACCGCGGCACCTACGTCGAACTCTCCCGATCAGGCCGTGGCCTGCACATCTGGGGATACCTCGACCACCAACCCGGCCGCCGCATCCGAGACGGCCGGAACATTGAGATCTACTCAACCGGCCGATACATCGCCATGGGCAAGCCCTACCGAGGATCAGGCTCGAAACTCAAACCACTACGCACCCCCGCCTAGCCAGCAGCACCACTTGCCGCGCTCGCCGAGGGTAGGAGGAAAGCATGGTTGCTCGCATGATCGGGTCTGCGTTGCAGATTTCTGGGGCATCGGCAGATTTCATTAGGGGGCTCAGGCGCACACGGGCGCATCTTCAGAAGCTTGTTCCAGCGCACTTTAGGGAGGGGCCGCTGCACGTCATTACCGGCGCTCGGCAGGAGGGGAAGACCTTCCTGGCCATTCAGTGGCTCACCGAGGCCCCGGAGGGTGTTGAGCGCGTTTTGGTGGTACCCAACAACGCGGTGGCCGACGAAGTTCGACGGAGAGCCGGCATGAGTCCTCATGACCCTCACGTGATCGGTGTTCGCGCTCTGCTGCGTCAGGGGCCGCGTAGCGGCGTCCAGTACGGCATCGACGAGAGCGTGGAAATACTGACCAGTCTGCTCGGGCTGCGGGAAACTCCGCACCTGATGACCGTGCTGCACGCTGAAGAGTGGCAAGGAGAGGGGCAGTGATGGCTACCAAGACTTCAGCCGCGGACGCTTGAGCAACGCGGTAACCTCGGCGGCGTTGGGGCAACGGGTGGCGTTGGTGATGCCGGGCCGCTTAAGTGCGCTGGAGGCGCTGCGCCTGATGATTGATGCGGCGTTGGATTTGAACGTCAGCAAAATTTGCGGTGCGCATGGGGATTACCGGATCGAGTTCTCTGGCAACGGTGTCCTGCGGGTGTGCGGCGATGTGAATGAGTGCCGGGGACGGTCGGCTGATCTTGTGTATGCGCACGACGCTTTGACGCTGCAGCAGATGGGCGTGGTGACTCCGATGATCGCCACCACGGCGGGCCAGATCGTGCGGTTCCAGTAAGCGGGGTGGGCGTGTGGGCGTGTTCGCGGAGCCTCCTGGACTGGGTGAGCGCGGTTCTAGCCTGTTCCGGGCCCTGATCAAGGGCGTGACTGATTACGGTCGCTACGCGCTGCTGGTGGAGGCTGCCCGCATGGCCGACCGGCTGGACGAGCTGGACAACATCATTCAGGGCAAGGGCGTGCTGAACCTGATGCAGTTCCGCGTACTCGACAAGGAAATTAACCCGGACCATGAAGAGCTGAACATCAACGTCGAAGTGAAGTTCCAGAACGTCCTGAGCGAAGCCCGACAGCAGCAGAACACGTTCCGGCAGATGATCACGGACTTGTCCCGGGGCGGTGAAGCTAAGACCGACGAGGCACCTGCGCCGGCAGCGGCAGCGGAAACGACGGTTGATGATGAGTTGGAGGCCGCCGGCGGGCTCGGGAGATGAGACGCTCCGGATAGTGACCTGAACGGGTGATGGCGTGCTTTATGGTTCCCAGATCCCCAGGTACAACACCACCCGGAGCCGGCAGGGTTCTTGGATGATCATGGTGAGGACGCTGTCTGGCTTGCCGCCAAGTACGGCCTGATCGCGGACCCTTGGCAGGAGACGGTCTGCAAGTCGTGGCTGCGCACTGGCGAGGATTCCCGCCGGGTCTGCGCGGTGGGCGGGGTGACGGTGGCCCGCCAGAACGGCAAGAACGGGTCTCTGGAGATCGTCCAGCTGTACGGGACGACGCGGCTGGGATTGAAGTTCCTGCATACCGCCCACGAGGTCAAGACCGCGCAGAAGGCGTTCGCTCGGCTCAAGCATTTCTTCGGTGAGAAGAAGGATGACCCGAACGCACTGTTCCCGGACTTGAACGCGAAGGTCAAGCTGGTCCGGAATGTCAACGGCCAGGAAGCGATCTTCTTGAAGAACGGCGGCTCGATTGAGTTTGTCGCCCGTTCGAAGAACTCGGGCCGTGGCTTCACCGCTGACGTGCTGGTGTTGGACGAGGCGCAGGACTTGGCTGAGGAGCAGCTGCAGGCGCTGCTGCCGGCTATCTCGGCCGCCCCGCAGGGTGACCCGCTGACGATCTACATGGGCACCCCGCCCTCGACCCAGGAACTGGCCAAGGGCAACGGCCTGCCGTTCCTGCGGGTGCGTAACAGCGCGCTGAAGGGCAACGAGAAGGCCGCCTGGGTGGAGTTCGGGGCGCCGGGGTTCGTGGAGGACATGACCCCGGAGGAGCTGCGCGTGTTCGTGCGGCAGAAGAAGCACCACGCCGCCGGGAACCCGGCCTATAACCGCCGCATCCTGCCTTCCACTGTGGAGGGTGAGCTGTCCCAGTTCTCCCCGGAGTCTTTCGCCCGTGAGCGGCTGAACATGTGGCCGAAGGCTTCGGAGCATGTTTCAGCGATCCCGATGGAACGCTGGACCCTGCTGGGCCAGCGGGAACCGGAAGCGGCCGAGGCAGACCGGTGGCAGACCGCGGCGTTTGGGGTGGACATGAACCTGGAACGCAGCAAGGTGTCGATCACCGTCTCGTCGTTCCCGCAGGATGTGGACAAGGTCATCTTGGAGATGGCGGCCTCCGCGGACTACGACGAAGAAGGCACACCGAAACTGGTCGCCTACCTGTGGAAGTACGCCCGCCGGGTGCACCCCATCGTGATCGACGGGGAGTCGCCTGCCCGGTCCCTGGTGCCGCACCTGCGCAAGAAAAAGATGAAGGTGTACGTCCTGGGCGGCGGTGAGGTTGTCGAAGCGTCCATGGCTTCTACGACGCCGCTATGCGGGACAAGACCATCGAGCACTTTTCAGAACCGCGCCTGGACAGTTCCCTGGCCGGCGTGGTGAAGAAGTCCGTCGACAAGGCCGGCCGACAGTTCAAGTTCGTGCCCTCAGACATGACCAGACCATTCCACCGTTCATGAGCGCCATGTGCGCCCACTACGGGGCAGTGAAATTCGCTCGCCGCCGCTCTGGTGCGGACGAGGAAGAGACCGAAGGCGCATTCGGGTAGGAGGTGCTAGATGATCCGTTCACTGACCGACACGGAAGCGGAACTGCACGGCAAGATGCAGGCCGAGATCGAGTCCCGGTACCGCCGGAACAAGCTGAAGCTTGACTACTACGACATGAAGCACCGCTTGGACTTCATTGGCTTCTCCATTCCCGATGACATGAAGGAACTCGAATCGGTGTTGGGGTGGGCTGAGAAGGCCACACGCACACCGGTGGACCGGATCAACCGGGTCGGGTTCACCTCAGCGAACAAGGACGGGATCATCCAGCAGCTCAACGAGCTCGACGATGAGGTGCGTCTGGAGTACTTCGAGGCGTTCGCCCGCCTCGCCGCCGCCATGATGTCCTGCTCGTTCATGTTCTTCAGCAAGGGCGACACGTCCAAAGCTGAACCGCCGGTCGTGATTTCGGTGCGGGACGCCACCGCAGGCACCGCCCAGGTGTGCTCCCGCACTGGCCGCACCACAGCCGCCCTGGAGGTCATCAACCGGGACAACCACCTGCTGTACCTTCCAGGCCTCACCCTGAACCTGGAACGTGCTGGAATGCGCTGGGTCGTTACCGACGAATACAAGACGATCCCGCACCGGGTGGCCTGCACCGTGTACCGATGGCGTCCAGAACTGCGCCGGCCGTTCGGGTACTCCCGGATCTCCCGCGCAGTCATGGGCCACATCGACCGAGCCTGCCGCACGATCCTCCGCCAAGAAGTCAACGCCGAGTTCTACTCATCCCCACGCGGCGTCCTGCTGGACGCACACCGTGGAGCGTTCTTCACGAACAAGGGCGAACGGATCGACCCGCTGCGCGCCATCGGAGCGATCTGGGGCGTGCCCGGCAAACGCGACAACGAGACCGGTGACTGGAAGGTCCCCAAGTTCGAACAACTCGCCCAGGCGAACTTCCAACCTCACACCGAGATGATGAAGTCCATCGCCATGAACTTCCACGCCGAAACGGACATCCCACTCGGCCAGCTCGGAGTCGTACAAGACAACCCATCCTCAGCCGACGCGATCCGCGCCGCAGAACACGGCCTCATCGCCCTCTGCCGCAAGGAAATCCGCCAGTTCACCTACACCTCCAAGGACGCCGCACTGAACGTCTTGGCGCTCGCCGAGGAGGCTACAACCGAGGGTGAGCTGACGAGCCTGGTGAAGGAGATCGCCAAGGTGCGCCCGAAGTTCGGGAATCCGGCGACTCCGACCCCGAGTTCTCAAGCGGATTCTGGTTCAAAGTTTGTGGGGTCCTTCCCGGACCTTCAGGACAGTGAGCTGGCGTTGGAGCAGTACGGCCTGGAGCCGGATGACGTGGAGCGGGCGTTGGCGCACATCAAAACCAAACGCAGCACCTCGGTGCTGCAGGCGGCCCTGGACAGTGCGGCCACCAGCCGGCCCCTGTGGCCTCGGAGGCGAAGCAGTTGCACCCGTTGGAGGAGCTGAAGCTGAAGGCCGAGACGTTGGGGCAGCTCCGGCGCGCGGGTGTCACCTCCGAGTCCGCGGCCGAGCAGGTGCAGCTGGAGGGGCTGAAGTTCATGCCTGGTGCGCCGGTGACGATTCGGGCTGACGAATCATGACGACCCGAGCGCAGATGCAACAGCTTCGGGACGCGAACCGGCAGATCGTGGAGTTGGTGTCAGGTGAGTTGCAGGCGATCTTCTACTCCCTGAACCTCAACAAGCCCGAGCTGGCGCGTGACGCGCTGCTGGAGCTGTTCCCGCTGCTGGTGGACAAGTACGGGCCGCTGGCTGCCCAGGTCGCTGTCGAGTGGTACCGCGAGGTGCTGCCAGGCACGAACCCGGTGGCCGCCTCCAGCGCTTACCCGCTGGAGGCGCTGCAGAAGAAGGTGCGGTACGCGGCCGGCGACCTGTTCACGGATGACCCGTACGGCACCCTGCGCAACCTGACCGGTGCGCTGGGCAAGTACGTGCGCCAGCCTGGCCGGGACACCATCCAAATCAACGCCATGCGCGACAAGGTCGGGTGGGCGCGAGTACCGAGAGGGCCCCGAACCTGCTCGTTCTGCCTGATGCTGGCCAGCCGCTCCGGCGCCTGGCTTTACAACACCAAGGAGAAGGCCTTGTCCCGCAAGTCGGACGGCGAGGAGTACCACGGCAACTGCAACTGTGAAGCAGTCCTGGTGCGCGACGCCGACGAGATGCCCGAGGGGTTCGATCACCAAGCGCGTACGTCGCCTACACGATCGCCCGAGAAGCAACCAAAGAAGCCAACCCCACCACCGCTGAGATCACCTATCAGATACGACGTCTGTTCCCGGAGATCGTCACCGATGGTGTGGTGGCACCACTGTGAAACCTCGGCCGGCACGACGCCGGCGAGGCAGTCCGCCGTGCGATGCGGCAACCCTACTCAAAGGAGATTCCCATGCGAACCAGCAACCCGGTACACCTGCCCCACTCGATGAACCTGCCCTACTACATGACCGCGACGGACATGCAGTGCGCACGCTTCGTCGAAGGCAACAACGGCGCCGGCGGCACCGGCACTGCGACCAGCACCGACTCGAACAGCGGCACAGGCAACAACGCAGCCACCAGCCCCGCCGGCGACGGCAACAACGGGGACGGCGACGAGGTGCTGGGCGAGCCCGGCAAGAAGGCCCTCGACTCCGAACGGGCCCGCGCCAAGAAGCTCGAAAAGCAGCTGGCCGAAGCCAACAAGAAAATCCAGGACGCCGAGGACGCGAAGCTCTCCGAACTGGACCGGGAAAAGAAGCGCGCAGCCGACGCGGAAACCCGCGCCGCCGCCCTCGAAAAAGAGAATCTCCGCTTCAAGGCGCTCGCCGGCAAGAACATCCCCGAAAAGTACCACTCGCTGGTGCAAGGGGAGACCGCCGACGAACTAGAAGCCTCAGCAGCCCTGGTCGCCGAACTCCACGGCTCCCATCAGGCCGGCAACACAGGCAACAACGGCGACGGCGGATCAGGAACGCCTTCGAAGCCAAAAGTAGACCCCATCCCCGGTTCCGGAACCGGGGACGGAGAAACCAACCCGAACTCGGTGGACGCTGGCAAAGCCCTGCACCAACAGCGCCACGGAAAGAAATAGGGAGAAACCCCAATGGACATCAACGTCACCCGCAAAACCTACGGCGCAGAAGACCAGTCCTGGCTCGGCTCCGCCCACGGCACCAACGCCACCCAGACAATCACCATCGACACCAGCGGCTTCACCAAGGCCACCCACTACCCGGGCGGCTACCTCAAGTCCGGCCTGCCGCTGATGAAGAAGGGCGACGGCACCTACACCCTCTGGGCCGCAGCCGAAGAGGAAACCCCCGAGAACGTCCTCGCGGGCTTCCTCTTCACCAGCACCCGCGTCCCCACCGGTGGCGGCAAGGTCGGCGCAGCCATCCTTGAGCACGGCCGGGTCAAACTGGACAAGCTCCCCGTCACCGTCACCCCAGAAGCCCAGGCAACCGCCAGCGGCCGCATCATCTTCGCCTAAGGAGGCACAACATGGCGCTCGAACTAGACGACCGCTACATCGGCGCAGCCGCACTCACCGGATACGTCCGCGCCGCGCTCGCCGAGGAAGAACAGAATCAGTTCGACCTACAACGATTCCTGCCTGATACCGAGGTGGATGACATTGAATACCGGGCGATGACCGGTGGCGGTGGCCTGGCCCGGGTGGCCAAGTTCCGCTCCTTCGACACTGAGTCGCCGATCGGTGCACGTCGGGGATTCTCCGACCTGTCCGGGCAGCTGCCCCCGATCTCGGAGAAGATCCGTCTCGGCGAGTACGACCGGTTGCAGTGGCGAAATGCTCCTGAAGCGATCCGGGACGCGATCTTGGACGACGGTGTGGAGCAGGCTCGGAAGATCCATGCGCGGGCAGAGGTTGGTCGTGGCCAGCTGCTGATGTCCGGCAAGGTCACCATCGAGGAGAACGGCCTAGTCTTGGAGGCTGACTTCGGCCGGAAGGCCGCGCACAGCCCGACCGCGGGGATCCTGTGGTCGCAGGAAGGCTCCAAACCTGTCGATGACCTGTTGGCTTGGCGCGACGTATACCGCGGCACCAACGGCATCCGCCCGGGGACCATGCTGGTCAGCTCCGCAATCGAAGCGGTGCTGTTGCGTCACCCGCAGATCCGGGCAATGACCCTCCCTGCCGGGGCCACCACCCAGATCGTGACTGTGGCCGCGCTGCAGGAGCTGTTCCGCGCATTGTCGCTGCCGGCCTACGAGGTGTACGAGGCGCAGGTCGCCGATGACAACGACGAGGCGTTCGACATCCTGGATCCGAACCACGTGCTGTTCCTGCCGCCGGCTGGCCGCAAGATCGGTGAGACGGTGTGGGGCGTGACTGCGGAGGCCATGGACGCCAACTACAAGATCGACCGCACCGAGCGTCCGGGCATCGTCGTGGGGTCCTACTCGGAAAACGATCCGGTGTCGCAGTGGACCAAGGCATCGGCGATCATGCTGCCGATCGCTCCGAACGTGAACCTGACCCTCGGGGCCAAGGTTCTCTAGACCATCCGTTTAGGAGGAAGGCCGGGCGCTTGTCTGGCCTTCCTTCCCATCTAAGGAGATGACGATGCCTGAATTTACTGGCGCGTACGCGTGCCATGATGCTGCCGGCAAGCTGCATCAGTTCCTGCCGGGTGAACCGGTGCCGGAGTGGCTGCGTGAGAGTGTGGGCAAGCACCTGCTCTCCGGGCCGTGGTCTGCCCGCCGCAAGTCTGCCGCGAAGCCGGATCCGAACAAGGATCCGGAGAAGGGGCAGCTGGAAGAGCCGCAGACCCGGGAGGAACCGCCGGCAGGCGATGCCCCCCAGGCCGAGGGTTCTGACGAGGACGGCAAGCAGGACGGGAACAGTCCGGACGGCGATCAGGATCTGAGCTTCACCGGTGACGGTGACGCGGGTTCTGACGCAGACGGGGAGCCGGCCAAGCCTGCCACCCGTTCCCGCGCCAAGACCGCCGCCAAGAAGTAGGCCGCCATGGCCGAGCCTTTGGCAAGTCTGGAGGCCTTCAAGGCGCACTGGCCACACCTGCCGCAGGAGGACATGACCGAGGCGGAGCAGAAGCTGAAGGAAGCGTCGCTCAAGGTGCGCAACCGGTTCAAGGACATCGACACCAGGATCGCTTCCGGTGACATTGATCGTGACATGGTCACGCTCGTTGTTTGCCGGATGGTGAAGCGGGCGATGGACGTGCCGGAAGACGTACCGGAGAACGCAACCCAGTTGAGTTTCGCATCCGGCCCGTTCAGCCACAACACGTCGTTCCGGAACACTGACGGGGCGATCTACCTGGGGCGTGAGGATCTTCGGGATCTCGCGCCCCAGGACGCTGAAGGCCAGTTCTTCAACATCATGCCGAGGTAAGGGGGGCGACCATGACGATAGTCAAGAAGTTCCCGAAGTCCTGGCGCATGGATGTGGTGGTGCTGCGGGGCGGTGGCCGCGACGAGATGAACAGGCCGAAGCCGGTGACAGAGATCCCGGTGAAGGATTGTTTGATCGCGCCGCGGGCCACCGCCGAACCACTGGACTGGTCCGATCTGACTTCCGATGACCATGTGCTATACCGCGACCCTGACCGTAATTTCAGCTTTCAGTCCACTGACCAGATCCGCACCCCGGACGGGGTGCTGTGGTCGGTGACTGGATCGCCGAAGGTATGGCCGCTGGGGGTCGAGGTTCCGCTGAAGAAGATGAATGATGGCTCTTTCAAATGTTCCCGGTACGGGCGGGAAATACCGCGCTGACCCGAACGGCTTGGCCGCGATCGGCCGGTCCCAGGACTTGGCCGACGCGTCGCTGGACGTAGCGCAGCGAGGTGCAGCCCTGGGCCGCAAGTACGACCCGGACGGCACCTACAGCGCCGAACCCCGGGGCGTGCGCGCTGGCTGGAACAACGAGTTCCGTGCTGGCGCCGCCGTGGTGCAGGACGAGCCCGGCTACCCTGCAGCGCGGCGCATGGTAATGGCCGACGTTCTGATCGCTATGGAGTCGCAGCGTGGATGATCTCGAATTCCCTGATGGGTGATGGCGGTCCTGGACCTGATCCGGGGCAAGGAGTTCGCCGGCCAGACGTTGAACGCCGGCAAGTACATGCCGACCGACAAGTACGGGCAGCTGGAGAAGGTGCCGTTCGCGCTGGTGGTCGGCGAGGGCGGCACCCCTGGCTACCTGGATCAGGTGGAACGCCTCCGCGTCGAGGTGTACGCGCCCTTCGACGATGCGCTGGAGATTGCAAGGCAATCAAAGAGCAGATCGTTGGGACGGACATCAACACTTCGGCCGGGTTCCTGGACAAGATCAAGGCGGACCAGGTTCCTACCGACGTGCCCTACGCCGGTGACCTGTCCAAGGCGACCCTGCTGCTGTCAATCACTTCGCGGCCGAAGGACTAGCCGCCCTACCAAGTATTCGCCTCTGGCCACCTTCGGGTGGCCATTCGCATTTAAGGAAGCAACCATGCCAACTTTTGACACCATCCGTACCGGGGCGGACAACCGTTCCCTGGTCCGCAAGATCCAGAAAGCGGTCGCATTCTTCCGGCCGAAGTCCGAGGAGGGGCTGCCGACCTCGCTCTATGAGGGTGGCAGCCTGGTCGATCTGAAGGCTGCCGGCTGGATTCCGCTCGGCCTGGTGAGCCCGGACGGGTACACCTTCGCCGGTGAGCGTGAAAACGCGACCGTGGACGCCCTCGGATATTCGACCTCGATCCGCTCCGACGTGACCAAGGTTCCCCGCACCATCGCCACCACCGCACTGGAAAGCGGGAAGAAGGCGGTCGAGGAACTCAAGCGCGGCGTGGACCTGACCAACGTGACTCAGGATCCCACCACCGGCGAGATCACCTACGACGAGGGCGCACTACCGGTGGACAAGGAATACGAGCTCATCGTGGTCGGCGCAGATGGCCCACCGGACGCCGAATGGATCATGGGCAAGGGCTACCCCTCGGTGAAGCTCGCAAACCTCGGAGACGAGGTCTGGGGCGGCGAAGACGCGGTGGCCTCCGAGATCACCCTGGACGTGTTCACCGACGACAAGACCGGCACCCCGGTCCGTCACTTCCTGGCCGGCACCGGCGCACTGAAGTACAAGGACATCCTCGGCTACACCCAGGCCGAGGCCGGCTAAACCGCAGCTCACACACAAGCTGGTGTGCGCCGTTGCCCCCGGAGCGGCGCACACCCTTTCACCCATCCGGGAAACCTGAAGGAGGCCCATCGTGGCAAAGCTCGAAAAGGGCGACCACACCGTGGAGACCAACATCCCCACGGAAATCACCCAGCTACAGCACCACGGTACAAGCTCGTGGAAACCGACACCACCACCAAGCCCGCAACCACCGGCGACGAAAAGCCGGCCGACACCGCGGACGACAAGGCCGACGACAAGAAGCCGGCCACCACCAAGGCCAGCAACAAGCCGGCCACCAAGACCGAAACCAAGAAGTAGAAAAGAATCCGGGGGACCCACAATGACTGACACACCAAAAATCGACCTGGTACTCACCGACCTCGAAAAAGAGATCGCCACACCAGAACCGTACATCGTCGTTCTACCCAAAACCGCCGCATCACCTTCAAAGACCCCTTCGGCTTCCGCGTCTCCGAACGCAAGGAAATCCTCGACCTGTACGACGCAGCCCAACGCGGACAAGCAGACGACCTGGAATTCCTCAAACGAATCCTCACCGAAGCGGACTACAAGAGATACGTAGACGCCGACCTGCCCATCCGCACCCACGCCGCCCTCGTCCAACGCGTCATGGCCCACTTCGAAGGAAACATGGGCGACGAGGGAAAAGGCAACGGCTAACCGGACTACTCACTAAATACCGGGCCCAAATCCGCGCAGACCTCCACGAGATCTACAACGTGGACCTAGCCCAATGGGTCACTGACGGGCGCTGGACAGCACTACTCGAACTCATCGACCAGCTCCCGTCCGCCTCCCGCTACTACGAAGCCATCTCACAGGACGACGAAACCGCCGAGATGCTCCTACAGCTCACCGAAGACAACGAAGATCCCAAAAACCAGGAACCCTGGTCACCACGAGTCGCCGAGTACAACCTCACCAACACACTCCTCGTCGCACTCATCAACGAGATCAAAACACTCCGACTCTCCGGACAAGCAGTAGCAGGCGCCAAACCCAAAAAAGAGAAACCCTTCCCAGCACCCCGCACCGCACTCGAACGAGCACGCGCTCGCCGTGAGGAGCAGGAGGCTAAGCGGATCGCGTTTATGTTCGGTTTTTCTGAAGCTGATTTCAACTAACCATTTTCTAGCGAGAGGGCCACCCCAGTTCCGGGGTGGCCCTCTTCTTTCATTAGGGGGTTCCCGTGCCTGTTGTCGGTGTAGCCGAGATCCTCGTTGTCCCGAGTTTCAAGGGAACCCAGTCGAAGATCGGCAAAGAATTTACCGGCATGTCCCAAAAGGAGGGCAAGAAGGCCGGCGGGTTCATGTCGAACGCCTTGAGCACCGCTGCGGGCATCGGTATAGCCAAGACCGGCGCGGTGCTGGCCAAGGGGCTGGGGGCAGCGTTCACGAAGGGGTTCAGTCGCCTGCAGGCTATCGAGCAGGCTAAGGCGAAACTGACCGGCCTGGGCCACTCGGCGCAGAACGTCGAACTGATCATGACCAACGCCAACGCCGCGGTGAAGGGCACCGCCTTCGGCCTTGGCGAGGCAGCTACCGTGGCGGCCAACGCTGTCGCCGCCGGTGTGAAGCCGGGCCAGGATCTGGAACGCACCCTGAAGCTTGTTTCGGATGCCTCCACAATTGCTGGCACCGACATGGCGTCCATGGGCGCAATCTTCAACAAGGCTGCCGCCTCGAACAAGGTGCAGATGGATGTCATCAACCAGCTGCACGATGCTGGCGTGCCTGCCTGCAGCTCATCGCCAACGAGCTGGGCGTCACCGCAGAGGAAGCTTCCAAGATGGCGTCCAAGGGTGAAGTGGACTTCGCGACCTTCCAGAACGCCATGGAGAAGGGTATGGGCGGCGCCGCCCAGGAGTCCGGCAAGACCCTGAAGGGCGCGTTCGACAACTCCATGGCCGCGATTGGCCGCTTCGGTGCCAACCTCATGGAGGGCGTCTACCCGCAGGTGCGCGAATTCTTCAACGGCTTCATCCAATTCATGCAGCCCCTGGAACAGCAAGCCAAGGTTGTAGGCGAAGCTGTGGGCAAATTCTTGGGCAAGGTCACCAAGGGAATCCAGGGCGTTTTCGAGATCCTTGTCCAGGGCAACTTCTCCGGTGTACTGCGTGAGACCTTCGGCATCGAAGAGGATCACCCGCTGGTGAAATTCCTGTTCAACGTCCGGGACATCATCGGTGAGGTCATCGGTGGGATCAAGGCGTTCGGTGCCGCATGGGTCTACAACGACGGGGAAATCACTTCCTCCGGCCTGCCCGGATTCATGGAACGCCTGGGCTACTACGCCCGGCAGACTTTCGACTTCCTGATGCAACACAAGGAAATCCTTGCCGCACTGACCGGCGCGATCATTGGATGGGTCGCGGTCATGAAGACCGTGGCGATCATCAAGCAGATCAAGGGCTGGATCACCGCAGCGACCGCCGCCCAGTGGGGCCTGAACGCTGCCATGCAGTTCTTCACCAAGACCAACATCATCGGGCTGATCGTCGCGGGAATCGCTGCACTGGTTGCCGCCTTCATCTACCTGTGGAAGAACAACGAGGGCTTCCGGAACTTCTTCATCGGAGCGTGGGAGGCGATCAAGGGCGCCGTCGGCGCTGCCGTCGAGTGGATCCGCGGGGCCCTGTCAAATATGGGCGAGTTCTTCTCGTCCATATGGCAGTGGGTCCAGCAGACCACCGACGCCGCGGTCTCGTGGATTGGTGGCGCGCTGTCAGGACTGGGCGAGTTCTTCTCGTCCGTGTGGCGGAGCATCAGCGATGCCGTAGGCGCCGGTGTCGAATTCATCCGGAACGCGGCCGGCAGCATTGCCGGGTTCTTCCGGGATACGGTCGCGCCTGCCTTCACGTGGCTGTACGAAAATATCGTGAAGCCGGTGTGGGAGGGCATCAAGCTCGCGATCACTATCGCGCTCACCCCGATTGTGGCCGCGGGCATGGCACTGGTGTGGTTCTACAAGAATGTCCTGGCCCCGGTATTCACCTGGCTCTACGAGAATGTGGTGAAGCGGGTCTGGTCGGGGATTCAGAAGATCATTGTTTTTGTGGTGCGCGCCGTCCAGGGGTACATCAACCTCTGGGTTTCGTTGTTCCGCAATGTCCTCGCCCCGGCGTTCCAGTGGATTCTGAACAACATTGTCATCCCGGTGATGAACGGTATCCGCGCCGGGATCGCTGGCATGTGGAATTTTGTGAAGAGCATCTTCGTGAAGATGGACCTGTTCATCAGGACTGTCCTCGCGTTGGCGTTCACGTGGCTCCGCGATTCGGTGATCACCCCGGTCTGGAACTGGATCAAGTCCACGATTTCGAATACGTGGAATGGGATCAAGCAGATTTTCTGGAATATCGTGAATTTCATTCGCGGCGTCCTATCTGCTGCGTTCACCTGGCTCCGGGATTCTGTAATCACCCCGGTCTGGAACGGGATCAAGTGGCTCACCTCCGCCTGGTGGAACGGGATCAAGCTGATTTTCAGCACCGCGATTTCGTTTGTCCGAAACAGCCTGGCGAAGGTCTTCACCTGGCTGCGTGATTCGGTGATCACTCCGGTGTGGAACGGCATCAAAAACGTCATCTCGTCCGTCTGGGACAAGGGCATCAAACCCGTGTTCGAGCGGCTCCGAGATTTCGTGATGGAGACCCTGCCGAACGCTTTCAAGAAGGGCGTCGATTTCATTGAGCAGGTCTGGAAGAAGGTCGCGAATGTAGCCCGTAAGCCGATCAACTTTGTCATCAGAACCGTCTACAACAACGGCCTGGTGAAGGCCTTCAACTCGGTCGCTGACGCGATCGGGCTGAAGGAGAGTTGGCGGTTGAAGGCTGCCGCGGAGATCCCCGAGTTCTACCGTGGCGGCTGGACGGGCCCGGGCGGCAAGTACGACGAGGCCGGCATTGTGCACGCGGACGAGTTCGTGGTCCGCAAGGAGTCGCAGCGCGACCTGCGCCGCAAGGCTCCCGGGTTCCTGGACGCGATCAACCGGTACGGCGCTGCAGCGCTCGGCTACGCGAATGGCGGCCTGGTGCGGCCGGTGCGTGGCGGCCGGATGACGTCCGGGTTCGGTTCCAGTCGCGGGCGCTACCCGCACGCTGGCCTGGACTTGGCGGTGCCGGTCGGCACCCCGGTGTTTGCGTCCATGGCAGGCACCGTGCTGCGGGCCGCATGGAACGCGATCACCGGCCGCACCGGCCTGGGCGTATTCCTTGGCCACGAAGGTGGCCGGAACACCTACTACGGGCACTTGTCGAAGCTGCTGGTCAAGGCCGGCGACACCGTGAGCAAGGGCCAGAAGATCGCACTGTCCGGCAACACCGGCAAATCTTCTGGGCCTCACCTGCACTGGGAGACCTGGACGGGCGGTAAGGCGGTCAACCCGGCCCCGTACCTGTCTGGGGCGCTGCTCCCGGCAGGGGCCGAGGGCGCGGACGGTGGCGGCGACTGGAACCCGTTGGCACCGATCCTGGCGTTGAAGGACTCCATGGTCGGGAAGTTCAAGGACGCCTTCGCCGGCGGGAACTTCTGGACCGAGATGGCAGGCGGGGCGGTCACGAAACTGATCACCGGGCCGGTCGATTGGATCAGGGAACAGTTCGCGAAGATCGGCGACTTCACGCGCGACTCGTGGGGCAACGTGAAGGACTTCTTCAACGGGCCTGACAGCGCGGTGCAGAAGGCCGTGCGTGGTGTCGCAGCCGGGTACGGCTGGGACTCGGGCCGCCACTGGAACGCCTTGTCGAAGATCATCAGCAAGGAATCCAGCTGGAACCCGAACGCCGCAAACCCGGCCAGCTCGGCGCGTGGCCTGTTCCAGAAGATGACCAGCCTTCACGGGCCCATCGAATCCACTCCTGAGGGTCAGGCGCAGTGGGGTTTGAACTACATCAAATCCCGCTACGGCGACCCGGAGAAGGCGTGGAAGTACTGGAAGAGCCACGGCAGCTACTCCGATGGTGGCTTGGTGAAGCCGATGCTGTTCGACCAGGGAGCGTCCTGCCTCCGGGGTTGAACACGCTGCTGAACGCGACCGGGAAACCGGAAGCGATTCTGAATCCTCGCCAGTGGGATGCGGCCATCAAGTCCATTGAGGTGGCCCGTCAGGTTGCTGACGGCAAGTCGGTCACCCAGTACAACTACCACGCAGGCGAGAGCGGCGGCTCGGCGAAGGACTTCTTCGACACCGCGGCCTTCGAGGAACGGAAACTGTCACGGACGGGGGGTCGTCGATGATCGATCGAGCCAGATGATCGCCCGTCTTGGCGGGATCGAGTTCGGTGGTCTGGGGGATCTCATCATCCAGGAGTTTGACCCGGGGGACACGGAGATCACCGTGAACGACGCGAACATCCCCATGGGTGACGGCGTCATGGTGGGTCGTGACTTCCTGGGCGGTAAGACCTGGGGGTTCACGTTGGCCACGAACCGGGCCGATGTGGAGGGGGCACGCCGCACAGCAGCTCAACTGGGCGCGGTGTGGCGTTCCCCCTCCATCCGGCGTACCCCGGGCGCTGTGGTGCCGTTGTCGTATCGGATCGGCTCGCAGTGGCGGCGCGTGTATGGCCGGCCTGGTCGGTGGGCTGACCCCGTCCCTGATGTGCGCGCCATGCGGGGCGTCATGGTGGTGGCCTGTGATTTCCGGGTGACTGATCCACGGCATTTCGCTGAGGACGAGTCAGTAGTCACTTTGACGGTGGTTCCGGAATCTACTGGTGGGCTGCGGTTCCCGGCGCGTGCCCCGTTCCGCTTCAACTCGCGGGGCGGGGAGCGCGTCGGCCTGGTGGACAACCAGGGTGACGCGGCCACCCCGCTGACCGTGACGTTCCACGGGCCGTGCCGTGACCCGAAGGTGATCGCGGCTGCGGGCTGGGAAATCGGGCTAGTGGGTTCTCTGGCTTATGACGTGTCGGTAACCGTGGACGCCCTGGCGAAGACGGTGACGCGATCGGACGGCGCGCAGGTGCCGGGGATGCTGACCCGCGCCACCGTGCTGTCGAAGGCGGAGCTTCCGGTGGGTCAGTCCGACATTACTTTCACCTGCGTGGACGAGACAGCAACCGCGAAGGCCGTGCTGTCTTACCGTCACGCCTACACAACCCTTTAGGAGATTCGCATGGGACAGGAACCGAAGAAGCAGCGGGAAACGTGGACCGATAAAGCTAAGTCCGGCCCAGTGTTTCAGGGCCGGGACTTGTTGCCTGGCGCTTGGGCTACCGGTGGCCCTGCTCGTCCTCTAGACGATTGACCCGACTTTCTAGTTCATGTATTGCGGCGTGGAAAGACGCTGAAATATCGGCAATCTTCCTTACGAGCAGCTGTGATTCGAGAGTAGCGGTGGGGCCGAGTTCAGCTTGAAGTTCGTTGAAGGTGTCTCGGATAGCGATTTCTAGATGGCCCGCGATTGGTGTGGGTCCGTAGATTTCGAATTTCCGTTGGTAATCAGCCATTTCTTCCCTTTGTTTTGGGCGCACGGTTGTGCGCTGGTTGGTGGAGCCTTCAGCTTATCGGCCGTGCGTCCGCTTACTACTTTTTGATTAGGAGGGCCATCGTGGCTTTGGAAAATGTGCCGTGGGCTGTGACTGGCGCTGAGGTTACTGCGGCTGTTGCCCGGCAGACATTGTTTGATGCAACCTCGGGCGCTGAAGGTGTTTCCAGTGTCGGGTCGATGAAGGTACAGGCGTTACAGACGCCTGGTCCGAAGGTGCGGATCGCGCCGGGCGGGGCGATCATAAATAACCGATACACGGGCGGTGCTGGGCAGTCGTACGCGGCACGAAACGCCACCCAGACCGAAATCCCAATAACCGCTACTGGTTCGGCTGGTGGACGCACTGACCTCGTGGTGCTGCGGATCCTTGACCCAGATTTCGAAGGGCAAGCGCCGGAGAACCCGGACGAGTTCAGCTACACCCGGATCGCTGTGGTTGAGGGGGTCCCGTCGAATACGAAGTCGGCCAGGGATTTGAATCTCCCTTACCCGGCAATCGCGTTGGCGCGGATCGCGTTGCCGAAGTCCACAGCCACTATCACTAGCGGGATGATCACGGATCTGCGGGAGGTTGCCCAGCCACGTCGTCATCCTGAGATGCGAACTCATGCGCTCGTTGGTGAGGAAACGTTCACGTTGCAAGTCGCTACCGCGTACCCGGATGGTGGCCAAACGTGGCCGCCGTCGACCGAAACCGCATGGGGCGAGATCCCGATCCCGTCGTGGGCTACCCGCGCAAAGATCGTCATGTGGTGGGGCGGCATTAGCGTCCCTGCCGGTGAGGCGTATGGCTTGCTTTGGGTGCAGGTGGGTGCCACAGCCAATCCTAAGAACGTGAAAACTCAGGCAGTCCGTTATGACTCGGCGAACGCTTCGAATCATTCCCGACAGGCGCACTTCGTGGCAGATGAGATTTCCATTCCAGCTGAGCTGCGCGGCACTTCCCAGAAGTTCTACCCGCGAGGGAACTGGAACGGCGGACATTCTGAGTCGCGGTGGGTGTTGGATTCGGCGTCGAACCTTCTGTTGCAGATCGAGTTCATGGAACAAGCTGACTAGTTGAAGGGTGGTGTCCCATGTGGCGTTTCGACCTCATCAGTTTGCCTGACCGGGGGTGGATTGACCGGGACGTGAAACTTAGTGGGGCTGAGGTTTCCGCACCGCTGTCGGCGCCTTGCAGCATCTCTGGAACATTGCCGACCGAGATCTCGAATTTGATGGGGTTTGATGGGCTGCCGAAGGTTCGGGAGTGGGGTTGCGGGGTTGTTGCTCAGTACGCTTCGCAGGCCCCGGTGTTCGCGATCGTGGACAAGATCGCGGCCGAAGGGCAGAAGCTGAGTATTGAGGCTGGCGGGTTCACCATGTACCCATCCGGGCAACCGTGGCTTGGTGAGGACTTCGCAGGTATTGAGGTGGACCCGCTGGACATGCTCCGCAAAATTTGGGCGCATCTTCAGTCTTATCCGGACGGCGATCTACGTGTGGCTGTTGATCCGCTGAAGTCGCCGGTTCGGGTGGGCGAGGAGGAGCGGACGGTGGAATTCACCACGGGTTCCGGCGAGGACGTGTCCTTTGAGACTGGCCCGTTCCGGCTGGCTTGGTGGGCAACGGATGACCTGGGCAAGGTGCAGTCCGATCTGGTGACTGATACCCCGTTCGAGTACCGGGAGCACAGCATGTGGGACGGGGAGGGTATCCGGCACCGACTGGAGTTGGGATACCCAACCTGGGGGTGCGCCGCAACGAGTTGCGGTTCGAGATTGGCGTGAACGTCAAGGTTGTCCCTTCGGTGGAGGGGCTGGACTATGCGTCCGAGGTGCTGCTCATGGGGCCGGTGAGGGCCGGGATAAGATCCGCGCCCACACGACCGCTAGGCGGGGCCGTCTGCGCCGTGTCCACGTGGATACCGATAGCAGTTTGCGGTCTAAGAAGTCCGCTGAAGCGGCGGCCCGCCCCATGCTCGAAACCTTGACTGGGCAGGCGGGTATTCAGGAGCTGGTGGTCGTTGACCACCCTAACGCCAGATACGGAAGCTACGAGCCCGGGGACGAGATCCAGGTGCTTGGGGACATGGGCTGGGTTCGCTCCGGAATGTGGGTGCGCATCCAAGAAATTACAGCTGACGTTGACAGCGGCGACATACGACTTCAGGTGGTGATGGTTTAGATGGCTCGGGTTCATGATCAGAATGTGCGGCGTATCGCCCAGGACATTGCCGCGATAAAGCGCGATGTGCGGGTGGTGAAGAACCGCAAGCCCGGTTTGGCATACTCGTCTATCGAGGACGGGGCGATCCGTGAGTACGACAAGGACGGTGTCCTGGTTTCCCAGACTGGGAAGCAGCCGGACGGCACCCACAACCATGTGGTGGTGAACGGACCGAAGCCTCCGAAGCCGGCCGGTTTGACTGCATCGGCTCAACCTGGCTTGATTGAGATCCGTTGGAACGGCAAGTTTGCTGGCGGCGTGGTCTCGCCCCTGGACTTGAAGCATGTGGCCGCGTACGTTGTGCCTCCGGTGAGTTCCTGGACTTGTCCGACCAGGCAGGTGTGATGACCGGTGAGCTCGGGGACAACATCCAGGTGCAGGCCAAACCGGGCGCTTACACCGTCTACCTGGTGGCTTGGTCGATGGCCGGCAAGTTCTCGGACGCTGCCGGACCCGCCCCGGTCCTAGTCACCGCTCCCGCGGACATGGACGTGATCCAGGGTGCGTTGGATGAGCTGGATGAGAAGTACGACGGAGTAATCACCGAAGCCGGGCAACTGGGTGGCCGCCTGGATCAGGCAGAGCAGGACCTGGTTGGCCATGACCAACGTTTGGGGGCCGCGGATCAGCGGATCTCTGACGCGTTCGCGGAGATCGGGCAGACGAACGCCAAAGCCCAGGGCGCAGTAGACGCCGCGGCTGCCGCTCAAGCGGACGCGGACACAGCAAAGTCTGATGCGGACGCTGCGAAGCAGGAGGCCCTGCAAGCGGCCGGGATCGCTAACGCCAAGGGTGAGGTGATCTACCAGGCAACCGCACCTACAGGCAGCCGCGCCAGCAAGTCGAATTTGTGGATTCGCACCAGCGACAATAAACCGCACACCTACGATGACGCCGCTGGAAAGTGGGTAGCCGTCACCGATCAAGCGGTGTTGGACGCGGCGCAGGCGGCAGCAACCGCCCAGTCGAAGGCTGACACGGCGGCGCAGGCCGCTGCGAACGCTCAGGCAGCAGCTGGCTCCGCTCAACAGACCGCTGAAGGTGCGCTGACGATGGCAGGGAGCCGCACCAGCGTCTTCTACTCCACGAAGGCCCCGTCCGGCCAAGGCGACCACGAAGGAGCGCTATGGCGGCAGTGGGACGAGAACAAGAACGTCATTGGCCGGTGGATCTGGGACGGTAGCTCCTGGATGAAGGACAAGCTGTCCTCGGATGTCATCGACAACCTGGATGTCGGCAAGCTAACAGTGGGATCAGGCGTGATCGCGGACCTGGTAGCCAAGCACATTGCCGGACAGACTGCCGCGTTCCAGCGGGCAGACATAAAGAACCTGTTCGTCACCACGGGCACCATGACCGAGGCCGTGATTAACAGACTCTTTACGGACGTGGTCATGTCCCGGAAGATCACAACTCAGATGCTCGCCATCGGAGATTTCAACAACTACGTAGCCACTGGCCTGGGTGTCAACAACGACTCCATGGACTGGGCTAGCGGGCTGACCCCGGACTTCGAAGACGTTCCAGCAGGCATCTCACATTCATTCAAATCGAGCGTGGGGCAGGGAACTAAGGCTCTACAGGCTCGAAGTTCGATGTGAATCCTGGAGAGGAGTTCGTATTTGAAGTTTGGATAAAGGCCGACAAGCCAGGGTCGCGAATTTTCGTTGAATTGCGGGACCAGAGTGGTGGCCATGGTGTCACAAGCACTCGTCTTGAAGAGGGGGATACCTTCTGGGGCAACGGTACTTACCCAGTGAACAATGCACCTGTACCCACGGTATGGACCGTTGGCGGGGGCGATGCATCCCTAAGCCGGGGTGCGGCAGCTGTATGTGGCGTCGATTTATTTCAACCATCCAAACGGGACAGAGAAAAACGCTCAGGTGTGGTTGGCGGGGCTGTCATTGAGGAAACGATTTGGCGGCGAAGTCGTGCTAGACGGTTCTATGAAGGCCCGTCATATCGACGTTGAGGACCTAGCGGCGAACGCTGGCTTCATTGCTGACCTCACGTCGAAGATCGTCAAGTCCGATGTTTTCCAGGGTAAGGAGTTCTTCGGTGGCAAGTTCATCGGCGCCTACTTCTGGACGAGCCCGCTTGATGGGGTCGGGCTGAAGCTGGATAACGAGGGGCTGCGTGCTTATGGGCCGGAGGGCGGTGAACCAGTTGTAGAGATCCGGCCCGATGGCGGCACCGCTGTCCAGGTATCTGACCCGGCCACGGGGGACGTGCTTGGTGGTATCGATTCGGAAGGTGGTGTCGCCGGCCAGTCGTTGAGTGTGGTTGAAGAAGCTCGCATTGATGGTGTGATCGTCTCTGGCGGTGATCCGCTCGTGGAGGGGCACAAGGGGGACGTGAACCTGGGCGAGTACGGCCCTGTGTTCAACGGGCGTTCCTTGCTTGGTGTGCACTTCATGAACTATATCGAGCAGCACCCGAACGTCACCGATAACTTCTCCTGGTTGACCGCCGTACCGTACGGGATGGTGTTGAACACGCAGAAAGCGGACCCGTCACTGACGTGGGACGCGGTGGGTGGTCAGCATCATTACAAAGTGCGTTTGGGTGGAACGATCGAGACGGTAGCGGGGCGGCTTTACCAGGTGAGTTATGGGACTCCGGCTATGCGTGCCACGGATGGCGGGTCCGGCAACCTTGGGGAAGCGTGCATTGTGCGCAGTAACGATGGCGGCTCGATCACGGCAGGAGGTGCGGAGGGCTACAAGATCCCTGCGTCGAAGGAGTTCATCTCCAATGCCGGGGAGTGGACGTCGGTGAACCGTACGGTGTTGTTGCGGTGCCCGGACGATATTCCGGCCGGGAAAATCATGCTGGGTATCGAGCTGTATGTGAATTCCGGAAGGAAGGCGTCGACGACCAGCTCATCAAGTGCTGCCATGTGGTCACTCTCGGTCCTGGACATGGGGTTGCACTACGGCCAGTACAACGGCACCACCCTGTACCTGGACAAGAAGGGCACGGAGCCGCCGCCACCACCGCCGGCACCGGAACCTGCGAAGCCGAAACGGTATACGGAAACCATTCCGGCATCTTGGTGGCAGGCGTACACCGGGGATAACTCCCAGGCGACGCATCCCACCTATTCCGGCAGGGCCGCACAGGGCCGGACACCGCACGCGCCGGGCAACGGTGTGATGCGTGGCCTGATCGGGTTCCCGTCCCAGGCTTCCTTGCTGTCGGGTGCGACGGTGAAGAAGATCGAGGTGTACGTGTACGCGGACAAGTGGCACGCCAGCGCCGGCGGTACAGCGGTGCTCGGCACACACGGGCACGGCTCTAAACCAGGCTCCTGGTCGTCCACGAGCAACGATGTGGCCCGCAAGAAGATGGGCCGCGGTTCTGGGCTGTGGATCACTCTGCCGTCCAGTGTGCATGCCGGGTTCAAGTCTGGGTCGCTTCGCGGTATCAGTTTCTACCCGCCTAGCGGTTCGACTTCCAGTGAGTACTACGGCCTCTTCACCGGTAAGAAGGCCAAGCTGCGCATCACCTACGAAAAATAAGCGCCACCAGTTAGGGGCAGAACGTACCTTCGTTCTGCCCCTAACTGGTGTGCCAAAACGAAGGAGGAGGAAGTGTCCGAAACAAATGAGCAGATTGAACCGGATGAGGTCATCGAATCGACCGACACCACCGAGCTGACCGAGGCGTTGGAACAAATCGAAGAGTCGGCGCCTGAACCGAGGAGCGAGTCCTTGTTCCTGGCTGCAGCCCGGGCCATGGATGACGAGACGATCAAATGGCGGATCCAGTCAGCTGTCCTGTTCCACGCCCAGGGCCTGCTGTCACAGGGTGGCAATAACAGCAACTACGCGATCCACGCGGTCATGAATCCGCACCAGCTGGACCCGACGATGATGGCGCTGGTGCTCGTGGATGAAGCGATAGCCAAGCAAGTCAAGGTCAGCGAGAACGGGGACCGGGTGGATACCACCGGCGTGCCAGATGAAACTATTCTCACCCGGGTGAAGCAGGCGTGGCCGCTGGTCGCTTTCAAGTACCCGAACAACCCGCTACAGGCCGGGTGAGCGTCGTGCCTACAAGGTTGGTGACGAAGATTTGGCTGTCGCTGCAGGAGCCGCGGAAGATCACGGCGATGCAGACGATGCTTTACCTGTTGGTCGCGTTCGCTGGGGTCGGGGTCCTGTTGTGGACTCCGACCAGCATTGAGGGCCGTATTGGTCTGGGTCTGACGATCATGTGGGGGTGGTTTGCCCTGCTGGGCGGTGTCCTTGGGGCTTGGGCGACGCCGGGCGGGAAGTGGTTTTTGGAGCGGGCCGCGATCTGGTTGTGCGGTACCGCGGTCTTGTTCTATCTGCTCATTGTGGGGTATTTGCAGGTCACGACGTCGGGTAACCGTCTGGTTCAGATGGCGTTTATCGCGATTGCTGGGGTGGCCCTTGGCATTCGGTTTGAACGGATCCGGGAGTTCGATTACGAGCCTGGCAAGTAGGAGCCAACGCCATGGATTGGCCGCAATACATTCTGTCGCTTATCGGCGCGCTCGGTGGCGGCCTGACGATCCGGGAGATCATCGGCGCGATCAGCCGGTCTCGCTCTGGCAAGACCCAGGCTGAGCGGGTAGAGAACAAGTCTCTGGTGGCCCGTACCCGGTATGCGGAGGACATGGCCGAGTATGAGCGCAGCTACCGCCGGCAGATCGAGGATCATGCCGCGAATGCCCGCCGTATTGCCAGGGAACGGGGAGCCACGATTGAAGAGCTGGGCCCGTGGCCTTTGCCTCCGGAGCCGCCGCCGCGGCCGAAGGATGACCCGGAGACCAGCACCATCTAAGACCGCTCGATATGGCGGTCTTTTTTCATGCCCAAAAGGAGGGCTCAACCTTGAAGATCAGGCAGCAGCTGGTCAAGAACAACAAGCAAACCTACGGCGGGGTGAACCCGCTTCATGGCGTGGTTGTGCATGAGACCGGGAACACCAGACGGGGCGCGAACGCTGCAGCGCACGCGAACCTGCAGACCAACGGGAACAGCCGGGACGCATCCTGGCATATCACCGTGGACGAGAAAGAAGCCGTCCAATCGTACGCCGATAACGAGCAGTGCTGGCACGCCGGGAACCGCGAAGCCAACACAACCCGCCTCGCCGTGGAGATCTGCGTCAACGAGGACGGCGACTACAACGCCGCGTTCCGCAACGCCGCCGAAGTGGTGCGCATGAAGCGCATCGAACACGGTTGGACCCGCGCCAACGTGGAGCAGCACTTTGACCATTCCGGGAAGGACTGCCCGTCCCGGATCCGAGCTGAGGGCCGCTGGGAAGAATTCCTAGACCTCACCGAACCAGAAGGAGATAAAACCATGAGCGTACGCACCCCGAGCGAGGCTATCGCCTGGTCCAAAACCCAGACCAAGGGCTATGTGGGCCTGTGCCTGGTATTCGTTCGTTCCTGCTTCAACATCGCAGTGAAGTACCCGAGCGCCGCGGCTGCCTGGGCGGCCGCGAAGAAGAAGCACCACACCAGCAGCACCGCGTACATCCCGGCGGGTGCCCCGGTGTTCTTCGACGTGCCAGGCAACAAGTACGATCACGTGGCCCTGTACCTGGGTGGTGGCCTGTTCCGCACCAACTACTCGGCGAAGGGCACCGTGATCACCGCGTCCCTGGACCACCCGGTGTTCAACACCATGCGCATGCTGGGCTGGACCGAGGACCTGAACGGGGTCACCATCCCGGGCTTGACCCAGACTGAGAGCGCCGCGAAGCCGACCGGCGGCAAGTACACCGGAAACTCCATCGTGGACTACCTGGCATCCGTTGGTAAGGATTCCAGTTTCGCGTCCCGCAAGAAGCTGGCCGACCAGTACGGCATCAAGGGGTACTCGGGCACCTCGGCTCAGAACACCGCCCTGCTCAACGCCATGCGCGGCGGCTCCAAGCCGGCGGCCAAGCCGAAGCCGTCCAAGAGCGTCGCCCAGATGGCTGATGAGGTGATCGCCGGCAAGCATGGTTCGGGGCACGCGAACCGCCGCAAGTCGCTGGGGATCAGCGCGGCCGAGTACGAAAGGTGCGCGCCGAGGTGAACCGCCGCGCCAGCGCCAAGGCCCCAGCCAAGGGCAAGTCCATCTCCCAGATGGCCACCGAGGTCATCCAGGGCAAGCATGGCAGCGGGCACGCGAACCGGCAGAAGTCCCTGGGCGTGAGCGCAGCGACCTACGCCAAGGTGCGCGCCGAAGTGAACAAGCGACTCTAGGAGGGTCCGACGATGATTGAATTCAACATTCCCCTGTTCCAGGTGTTCACGCTACTGGCCGCGGTGGTGTTCCCCCTGTTGGTTGGTCTGGTGACCAAGCGTGCCACCAATCCGGGCCGCAAGGCGGTGCTGCTGGCTGGCCTGTCTGTGCTGATCTCCCTGTGTACTGAGCTGGCCGCCGCGCTGGAGGCGGGAACCTCCTACAACCTTGGTATGGCGCTGCTGACGGGTCTGGGGTCGTTCCTGGTGGCTGTGGCCATGCACTACGGGCTGTGGAAGCCAACCGGCGTTGCAGACAAGCTGCAGGGTGTCGGTGACTCCGAACCCATCGACCGACCGGACTCGGTGCCAGCATTCGAAGCCCATATCACCAACGGCGTGAGCACGGAAGATCCCACGGTCGGGTACGCGCCCGGCCAGTACCCGGGACCTGATCCTGATAAGCGCGGCAAACACGTAGCCGAGTAACTCAGGAGCCGGCCCACCCTCTCCGCTGAGGAGCGGGTGGGCCGATCTTCGGCGTCCAAGGCGTCTGGAAGCTACGCCATGTGCACCTGCTGGCTGATCGATCGACTACGATTCGATGCATGATGGATCGAGCAGGAAACATATATGCAACTTTCGGTGGTCTGCTCGTAGGCCTGGCAGGGGGCGCTGTTCTTTCGGTGCTGCTAATGACTGCTAGTTGGGCAAACTCCATCTACTTTGCCGGCCTGCTCATCTTCCTTGTTCTCGTAGGGATTTTTATGATCCTAGCTAGCATTCTTGGGTGGAAGTTGCCTGGCCGGAAGGGGGACGTTCAAAGGCTAGTAGAAGAGGTCGACACATTCGTCGAAGGTCTCTATGACTGGTTGAAACTGCGGAAAGACAATGAGCCCTGCACGATTTCAGCATGCCGTTTGAAGCCTCTAGGCGCCTGATGGAGCAAAATTCGAATACGATGCGTTCGGAATGGAGCTCCAGATTTTCCGTGAAAGCTCTCTACTACTATGACGAGCTAATGAAGCATCTACGGGGCAAGCAGACAAACATTCCCGACAGATTCTTGTTTGAAAATCCAACTAATCCTTTGGGCATGGAGGAAGTGGCAAGAACCTTGGGGATCCTTAGCCGCCGCCTCCGTTCCGAACGGAACTTGCACAAATAACTAGATGCGCGCATGATTCGACCGCCCCATCCTCTCCACTACGGAGAGGATGGGGCGGCTTTTCTGCGTCTAGAATCGTTCTCGTGCCAGAAACCCAAGACCCTCGCTTCGAGGGCATGCGCCGCTACGAACCCAACCGCCGCCCCTACGTCGAAGTCAGGGAAGGTGACCACCGTTTCCACGCCCAGGTGATCGGCTGGAACCAGGGTGACGTGTTCATCGAGTACCCGACCCGGATCCTCAACAGGGTCACCACGGGTCAGCGGGAAGTGAAGTGGGTGCCCACCGCGGCCGCAATCCGCATCCGGCGCGCTGACAGCATCTGGCGAGTACCGAGGACGATCACGCCTGGCACGCCGAGCAGGACAAGCGGATCGCGTACCGGGCAGACCCGTGGACCGTCTACACCCAAGAGCTGCCCGAATAAGACTAGACCCCGAATCTCAATACGAGCTTCGGGGTCTAGCCTGCGTGGCTGACTACTTCACGACATGATGCTGGTTCGTCTGGCAATCAATGACCTCGATGACCTGGCCGCGGTCGTCGAAGATGAACACGCAGCGCGGGCACAACCGCTCATCCCGCCCCAGCACGCTCTCAGCATCACGGCCGGCAGATCCAGCCACAGCCCCAGCCACCTCAGCCTGCCGCGCTCGCCGTGCGATCATGTCCTCAGTGCGGGTATCGAGCCATTCGGTCAACTTGTTTGGCCCCCGGCGCAGTTGCTCACGCATCGTTATTCACCTTCGGTGGTCGGTTCCGCGTCTGGGTCGTAGGCTTCCCATTCTTGCCCTGCCTCTTGAGCAGCCTTCCATTCCCGGTACTCGGAGACGAGCGGGTTGTATGCCGGCACTTCATCAAAGATCCCATGCGGCATGACGGCGATGCGCTCAATCTCGATTGGGAAGACATCTTCAGCGGTCGGGACAGCCAGGATCATCGTGCCCTTTTCTGATGGGTCGATAGCTGACTTCAGGGAGTTGTTTAGCTCCACACCGTCGTTGTAGAGCTTGGTGGATTCCTTGTCCGATAGCTCGGTGCCGTCCATGAGGGTGTTGGTATCGGTTTCATAGTCGGTTTCTGGCTGCCAGTCGCTGATCGGGTCGTCCAGGCTGGTGAACTCGTACTTCAGGCCGTCTGGGTCATAGACGTTGACGGCGTACATGTTCGCGACCTCGGAGCCTTGCGGTTGTCCACTTCAGCGACAAGGTATTCCACGTCGTAACCGTGGGTGGCCTTTCGGTAGTCCTCGATCTCCTTGATCCGGGGATCGTCCTTGCCTACGAACTCGATGGTCCCCTCAGTGCCGGCACTGCTGATGAACGCGAAGTCCTTCTCCGTGGTGAGTTTCAGGTCCTCTGGGGACAGGGTGGTGAAGTCTACGCCGTCGCTGCTGATGTTTCCCTTGCCTGGCACCTTCTCCGCCTCCTGGGACTGCGAGGCAGACGGCGCCGCGGGTGCCTCAGACGCGCCCTG
>NZ_BAXF01000003.1:0-35969 GCF_001310435.1 Arthrobacter sp. JCM 19049
TCTAGGGGTCTCGTTCGGTGACGTGGGCAACAACGTTGCGGCATATCAGCGTGAGAAGCTGAGGCTTGCTGGACTGGACATGTTCGAAGTGGTTATTGGTTCGGGTACCGCCGGTGCCCCGAAGCCTGATGCAGCTCCCTTCCTGGCCGGTTGTGAGCAATTGGGAAGCGCTCCGGGCAGAACCCTTTGCTTGGACGACAACCTCATAAACGATGTGGTGGGAGCAAGGAAGGCCGGACTGCCGGCAGTCTTGCTGGATCGTGGGGCACGTCACAAGAATTCCGAATCGGCGCGGGTGGAAAATCTGGCCGAGCTAACCCGTGAAATCCGCGAGAATTCAAGGGATCTGGCGGCTCGGGCAGCGGGGGTGCCCTGGATTTGTTTCTTGTCGAAAACGCCGGTATAGTTATATCTCGTGCTGAGGCGAACAGGAAAGTTCGAAAAGCTGAGCTTTCCGAAAAGCCGCAGGTCACAATGGGATATGGTGTAATTGGCAACACAACGGTTTCTGGTTCCGTCATTCTAGGTTCGAGTCCTGGTATCCCAGCGCTTCACCAAATTTATTTGGTGAGCTAAGAAGAAGTTCTTAGCGTGCGGCCCCATCGTATAGCGGCCTAGTACGCCGCCCTCTCACGGCGGTAACGCGGGTTCGAATCCCGCTGGGGTCACAAGTTTTTCTTCATCTTAGGTTCCCCGAGTCATCGGGGTTTTGCGGCCCCATCGTATAGCGGCCTAGTACGCCGCCCTCTCACGGCGGTAACGCGGGTTCGAATCCCGCTGGGGTCACGCATGAACAAAAGCCACGGGAAACCGTGGCTTTTGTTGTACCCGCTGCGTGTGCCCTCTTGCCCTGACTTCACTTTCGGGCAAGATGGGCATATGGATCCGATATCTTCCACTGGTCAGAGCCCAGAGCCGCAGCCGAACAGCACTGAAGGACAAGCCAGTGCGCTGGAGCGGACTTTGGTGGGGCTGGAGGACATCCTAGCTCGGCCGATGTTCGTGCACGGCTATCGGTGGGGAACCGGGGATCCCGGGGAACTGAAAACCACGATCAGGAACCAGATCAGCGATTATCTCCTGCCTCGGGCCCGCAATGCCAACGCGCCACTGCTGGGCGTGGTCGGTGGTTCCACCGGGGCTGGCAAGTCGACTCTGGTGAATTCGCTGCTTCAACATGTCGTTACCCGTACCGGGGCCGTGCGTCCCACGACCCGCACGCCGGTGCTGGTGCATCACCCAGATGACCACCAGTGGTTCACCGGTTCAAGAATCCTGCCCTCCCTGACCCGGCTGACCGGCAGTGGGTACCAGGACGCCTCAAGTCTGCAGCGTTCAGATGCACTGCTCTTATTGGCCGACCAACGGATTCCATCGGGACTGGCGCTACTGGATGCTCCCGACATTGATTCCATTGCGGATGAGAATCGTGAATTGGCCGGCCAACTGTTGAACGCGGCGGACCTCTGGATCTTTGTCACCACCGCGAACCGCTACGCAGACGCCGTCCCCTGGCAGCTGCTGCAATCCGCCGGGCGCCGCTCGGTGACGGTTTCGGTGATCCTGAACCGGGTGCCGCATGGAGCGGAGTCTCAAATTGTGCCCGAGCTGGCAGCCCTGCTGGAGGCCCACGGGATTGACCCGGAGCTGATGCAGGTGATCCATGAAGTGCAGCTGAGCGAAGAGGGACTGATTCCTTATGGAGAAGTCCAGCAGCTTGGGGATTGGCTGCAGTCCTTGGCCGCCGATGCGGCCGAACGCCGGAGGGTAGCGGCCCAAACCCTACGCGGTGCCTTGGAGCAGTTGGCGGAGGACCTCGACACCCTGGTGGCCGCAGCCAATGAGCAGGTTGGGGAAGTAGGCGCGCTTCAGGAGTATGTCAGGGAACGCTTTGCATTGGCCCTGGAGCGAACCCAGGACTCGCTGCACGATGGTTCCCTGCTGCGTGGCGAAATCCTGGCCAGATGGCAGGACTTTGTCGGTGCGGGGGAGCTGATGCGCGGTCTTGAGGGAACCGTGGGCCGGGTCCGAGACCGTGTTGCCGGTTTCTTTACGGGAAGACCACCGACCCCCAAGAAGGTGGAGAGCGCCATTGAGACCGGACTCCACCTGGTGCTGGTCAATGAAATCACCAAGGCATGCCAGGACGTGGATCGGCGGTGGGTTGCCTCCGCACTGGGCACCGAACTGCTGCTGGGTATTGACTCTCCCCGTCCGTCGGCGGATCTTCCGAGGATGCTGCGCAAACGATCCGGGACTGGCAGCGTGATGTGCTGGATATGATCCGCAAGGAAGGCGCCGGCAAGCGCAAGACAGCGCGTATCGCCGCCTTCGGGGTCAATGGGCTTGCGGTAGCGCTCATGGTGGTGGTCTTCGCCTCCACCGCCGGCCTGACCGGGTTGGAAGTGGGAATCGCCGGCGGTTCGGCAGTCGTTGGGCAAAAGCTGCTGGAGGCGATCTTCGGCGAAGACGCTGTGCGCCGCATGTCACAGCGGGCGAGCGTCCTGCTCCACGAACATTGCCGCGCCCTGATAGAACGTTACGAGGGGAACTACACGCGCGCCACGGAGCCTGTCCTAGAGCAAAGTGTTGCCAGTGAGCTGGCCAAACAAATCGGCGTGCTGGGGCGGGACGGAGGAAATTCTTGAGCGAGCGCAAACGGCAGCGTGCCGCATCAAATCTGACCGAACAGATCAATGCTTTGAACCAGGCGCTGGAACTCGGTGGCGACTTTATGGATCCAGTCCACTACGAGAAGACCCAGGCTGTGCTGGACAAGGCAGCGGCACGCCGGGAACTGTCGGCTGAGCACACGGTCATCGGGCTCTTCGGGGCCACCGGCAGCGGCAAGTCCAGCTTGTTCAATGCCCTGGTTGGGAAGGACATCGCGCTGACTGGCGTGGTACGTCCCACCACCCGCGCTGCGGTGGCCGCCGTATGGAAGCCGGAGAACGCGGCGGAACTGCTCGACTGGCTGCAAGTTCCAGAACGCCACAGCATGAGTGAACCGCTGCAGGGAGCGGCCTCCAGCCGCAAGGCGGCGCACACCAGCGGATTACTGCTGTTGGATTTACCGGACATGGATTCCACCTCCGTTGAACATCACCAGATCGCCGCACGACTTGCCGGGCAGGTGGACTTTCTCATTTGGGTGCTGGATCCGCAAAAGTACGCTGATGCCAGCATCCACCACGGCTATTTGTCCAGTCTGGGCGCCCAAGCAGGCAACCTGATGGTGGTGCTGAACCAAATCGACACCCTCTCACCAGCCGACCGGCAGGACGTCCTGGCCTCACTGAAGAACCTGTTGAAGGACCAGGGGCTGAAAGACGTGCCAGTCGTGGTGGCTTCAACATTGACCGGGGAAGGCGTAGAGGAAGTGCGAAGCCAGATTGTCACCGTCATGCGACGGCATGAACTGGCAACGCAGCGGATTCGCAACGATGTTGACGCCATTGCCCGGCAGTTGGAGGAGGAGCTTCCCGCCCCCCGGGTTTCCCTACCGGGAAAATCATCTCAACAACAGCTGGAGCGAAGCGTGGCTGCGGCCCACGGAACCGAGCGAATCGCTGACGCGGTGGGCACGTCCTACCGGCTGCGGGCCGCCAAGAGTACTGGCTGGCCGTTGACGTCCTGGCTCACCCGTTTGCGAAACGACCCGTTGCAGCGAATGAATCTGGGCCGAAACGAGAAACCCAGCGACCTGTCCCTGACCTCGCGGCCAGAACTGTCCGCGGGGGAGGTGGCCGCGGTTGACCGGGCAGTGGATGGCTATGTTCATCTGGCCACCGAGCCGATGCCGCCAAGTTGGCGCCAACCGTTGCTGGATGACATGGCGGAGGCCGGAGAACGGATGGAAGGGCCAATCGACCTGGCGATTGCCTCGACACCGCTGGGAGTGGAAAAAGGTTCCTGGTGGTGGCCGCTGATCAAAATCCTGCAATGGGTAAGCGTTGTGCTCGCCGCCGCAGGTGCTGTGGCTCGGCGCGCTGGCTGCCGCCCAGTTCATGCAGTTCTCCTTGCCCGAACCACCACGAATTGAGGGAATTGCGATTCCCACCCTGCTGCTGCTCGGCGGTATCCTAGTAGGTATTGTGCTTGGCCTTGGCGGCTCGATTTTAAATCGGCTACTCGCTAGGATCAAGCGCAAGAAAGCCTTGGGGAACTTGAACAAGTCAGTAGCGCAGGTCGTGCGGCAGGAAGTCGTGGATCCAACAGGGGAACACGTGGATCGATACAACAGCTTCGCCGGAATGATTCGCCAAGCAGCAAAGAGAGTGCAATAGGTTTAGAGTGACTGATCACGTACAGACTTCCGAACGCACCGTGGCAAACATCGGCGAAAGCGGAATTCTTCAAGTCATCCTCCCCATCTTCAAATCCCAGGGTGTCGTGCTCGGCCCCGGGGATGACGCGGGCGTCTTGCAGATCGGCACCGGTGAAGTCCTGGTGACCGTTGACACCATCGTCGAGAACCAGGATTTCCGGCTGAAATGGCCCAGCGGCGCGGTGCATGAGGCCTTTGATATTGGATGGAAGTCTGCCGCCCAGAATCTCTCCGACATCAATGCCATGGGTGGCCAAGCAACCGGCGTGGTCATTTCCCTATCGCTGCCCGGCGAGACGAGCATCGGTTGGGTTGAGGATTTCGCCCGCGGGTTCGCACAGGCGCTGCGGCAGCTGAGCGAACATCCAATCGCCGTACTCGGTGGAGACCTGGGGCTGTCCAAGGAAATCTCCGTCACCACCACCGCGCTCGGAGAGACCAGCAAGGGACGGGTGCTGCGCAGCGGCGCGAAGCCGGGGGATGTCGTGGCGGTGGCTGGCCGGGTTGGTATGGCCTCGGCGGGCCTGGCGCTGCTGGACAAACCCGATTCCGAGCACTCGTGGAGCCGTGCTCTGCGCCGCGTGGTGCAGGGCCAATGCCGCCCGGTGCCACCGTTGGAATCCGGTCCGCGGGCAGCCGAAGCCGGTGCCACCGCGATGCTTGACCTTTCCGACGGCCTGATGATTGATGCCCAACGTCTGGCAACCGCCAGCGAGGTGACACTCGCATTGGATTCCCAGCCACTGGCCGACTTCGCCCGCCGGCTGCAGCCAGCGGCCGACTTCCTGGGTGAGGAAGCCATGCAGTGGGTTTTGTATGGGGGAGAGGACTTCGGATTGCTGGCGACCTTCCCCAAGGATGCCACCATTCCGGAGGAATTCAGCATCATCGGAAAGGTCGCAACGACGGGCAGCAAGGGGACCGCCATCACCATTGATGGGGAGCAAATGTCCACCAGTGAAGGGTTTGACCACTTTTCCTGACCGGTCACAGCGCCAGGTATAACCGCTGGCCTGCCCCGAATGCTGCTGCCGGGTGCTGCTAGTAAGCAGGTGCGTCCTCCTGGACGCGCAACAGCTCCGAGAGTTCGTCGGCCGTCTGGACGACCGCCTCGTGGTGGATCTTGCCTGGCTGACGGGTTAGACGCTCAATAGGGCCGGACATGGACAGGGCGGCGATCACCCTTCCGGACTGTCCGCGGACCGGCGCCGAAACCGAGGCGACACCCGGTTCGCGTTCGCCCAGCGATTGCGCCCAACCGCGGCGGCGCACCCCGGCAAGAATGGTGGGAGTGAAACGGGCACTGCGCAACCCGTCGACCAGACGCTCGTTGTCTTCCCAGGCCAACAACACCTGGCCGCTGAACCTGCCTTCATGGACAATTGCGTACCGACGGGGATGGTGTCCCGAAGTCCCACCGGACGCTCCGCACTGGCAATGCATACGCGGTATTCCCCCTGCCTGCGGAAGACCTGGGTGCTTTCGCCGGTCTGGTCACGTAACCGAACCAACAGCGGGCCGGCCGCCGTGACCAATCGATCTTCACCCGCTGCCCCAGCCAATTCAACCAGTCGGTTACCGAGTTCAAAACGACCGTGCATGTCCCGCCCAACCAAGCCATGATGAGCCAGCGACTGGGCGATTCGGTGAACCGTGGGACGGGAGATGCCGGTAGCGTCCACGAGTTGGGCCAGGGAGAAGGGGCCCTGTTCCAGGGCGTTGAGTATCGCGACGGCCTTATCCAGCACGCCGACACCGCTGCTAGTTATCATGGAAGACATCCTTCCATCTCAATATTCGAGATTCAAGTCCGCATATTGGAAATCTCCGCCCAAGCGCTGGCACACTGGAAACTGTAGGAAGAACAAGTTGAAGGAGTGTGTCGTATGTCTGCGCAGCAGTCACCCATGACACTGGCCGAGAAGGTCTGGAACGCCCACGTTGTGCGTCGCGGAGAAGGCGAAGGAGCTGCGCGTCAGCCCGATTTGATCTTCATTGACCTTCATCTACTGCATGAGGTCACCAGCCCGCAGGCCTTTGAGGGGCTGCGCCTGGCCGGTCGGAAGCTGCGTCGCCCAGATCTGACCATCGCGACCGAAGACCACAACACTCCCACGCTTGACATCGACAAGCCCATTGCGGATCTGACCAGCCGTACCCAGATTCACACCCTGCGGGATAACTGCAAGGAATTCGGGGTGCGCCTGCACTCGCTGGGCGACAAAGAACAGGGAATCGTGCACGTGGTCGGGCCCCAGCTGGGCTTGACCCAACCGGGCATGACCGTGGTGTGCGGTGACTCCCATACCTCCACCCACGGCGCCTTCGGTGCTTTGGCCTTCGGCATCGGCACCTCCGAGGTGGAACACGTCATGGCCACCCAGTCCCTGAGTCTGAAGCCGTTCAAGACCATGGCCATCAACGTGGAGGGAACACTCAAACCCGGTGTCACTTCCAAGGACATCATCCTGGCCGTGATTGCCAAGATTGGCACCGGCGGGGGACAGGGCTACGTCCTGGAATACCGGGGCTCGGCCATCCGATCCCTGTCCATGGATGCACGCATGACCATTTGCAACATGTCCATCGAAGCCGGCGCCCGTGCGGGTATGATCGCACCGGATGAGACCACTTTCGAGTACGTCAAGGGACGCCCACACGCGCCGGAAGGCGAAGACTGGGAAGCCGCAGTCGAGCACTGGAAGACCCTGCACACCGACGAAGGCGCCGAATTCGACGCCGAAGTCTTCCTGAACGCGGACGAACTCGAGCCCTTCGTTACCTGGGGAACGAACCCGGGCCAGGGGGTGTCACTGTCGGACTCGGTGCCAGGTCCTGAGGACTTCGAGGACGAAAATGACCGTCAGGCCTGTGAACGCGCCCTGAAGTACATGGGGCTGGAAGCCGGAACCCCCATGAAGGACATTCGGGTGGACACCGTGTTCCTGGGCTCCTGCACGAACTCGCGCATGGAGGATCTGCGCGCCGCCGCAGAGATCATTAAGGGGCGGGAAAAGGATCCGGACGTGCGAATGATCGTGGTCCCCGGCTCGGCTCGTGTTCGCCTGGAGGCAGAGGCCGAGGGCCTGGACAAGATCTTCAAGGACTTTGGGGCCGAGTGGCGTTTCGCAGGGTGCTCCATGTGCCTGGGCATGAACCCGGACCAGCTCTCGGAAGGGGAGCGCTGCGCCTCAACCTCGAACCGCAACTTTGAGGGACGCCAGGGCAAGGGTGGGCGAACCCACCTGGTGTCACCACTGGTCGCCGCGTCCACGGCCATTCGCGGAACCCTGTCCTCACCCTCGGATGTCGCCCAGACTCCGGTTGCCGTCTAGAAAGGAACGCTTCCATGGAAAAGTTCACCTCTCATACCGGAATCGGTGTTCCCCTGCGCTCTAGCAACGTGGACACCGACCAGATCATCCCGGCCGTCTACCTCAAGCGCATTACTCGTACCGGTTTCGAGGACGCGCTGTTCGCCGGCTGGCGCAAGGATGAGAACTTCATCCTGAACCAGGAGCCCTACTCCTCAGGCAGCGTGTTGGTGGCGGGTCCCGACTTCGGCACCGGCTCTTCTCGTGAACACGCCGTGTGGGCCTTGAAGGACTACGGGTTCAAGGCAGTGCTCTCATCAAGGTTTGCCGATATCTTCCGGGGCAACTCCGGAAAACAGGGCTTGGTGGCGGCCCAGCTGGCTCAGGATGACATTGAGTTGATCTGGAAGGAACTGGACAACAATCCAGGTACGCAGATCACCGTGGACCTGGACTCCCGGACTGTCACCTGTGGTTCCCTGGTTGCCCCGTTCGATATTGACGACTACACCCGCTGGCGCCTGATGGAGGGGCTGGATGACATTGGTCTGACGCTGCAGCACGAGGACGCCATCACCGAGTACGAGCAGTCACGACCTTCCTTCAAACCGAAGACCCTGCCAGCACGCACCGCCAGCTGACTCCTGCTATACGGTCACATCATGCTGTGGGCGGCACCACCCGATTTCTCATTGGAAAGACGGCGGTGCCGCCTTTATTGCCTTCCAGCGCAGTGCTTTCCCAAGATGTGGTGTGAATTGCCTGATAAGACGGAAATAATGTGGACGGCTCGCAACGTTGGAACCAAGAGGACACAGGGCCAGGCGGTATGCTGGCTTAGTCCTATCCACTTTCGGAATCCGAAGGCAGTGGACAGTTTCAACTACGTGATGAGGGTAATTCATTCATGGGCAAGATCCTGACAATCCATGGTGGTGTGCCACTGAAAGGCACCGTAAGAGTGGCGGAGCCAAGAACTTGGTCCCCAAGGCCATGGTTGCCTCTCTGCTCGGCAATACGCCCTCGGTCCTGCGCAACGTCCCGGAAATCAAGGACGTTTCAGTGGTACGCAGTTTGCTGGAACTGCATGGTGTCAATGTCACGCAGGACCCGCGGACCGGGGACCTGGCGATGGATCCCACCGACGCGAAGTCCGCCTCCAACCGCGCGATTGACGCCCATGCTGGTGACTCGCGCATCCCGATTCTTTTCTGTGGCCCGCTGATTCATTCGCTCGGCCAGGCCTTTATCCCGGACCTGGGTGGCTGCCGGATTGGTGACCGACCCATCGATTTCCACCTGGATGTTCTGCGCGAATTCGGCGCCGTGGTTCACAAGGGTGAAGACGGCATCCGGATCTCCGCGCCCCAGGGTCTGTCCGGCGCCAAGCTCGATCTGCCCTACCCGTCGGTGGGCACCACCGAACAGGTACTGCTCTCGGCTGTTCGCGCCCGAGGCGTGACGGAGGTGCGCAACGCCGCTATTGAACCGGAAATCCTGGACCTGATCGCGCTGCTGCAGAAGATGGGCGCGATCATCTCCGTGCACCGCGATCGGATCATCCGGATCCAGGGTGTGGATGAGCTCCAGGGCTATGACCACACTGCCCTTCCAGACCGCAATGAGGCTGCCTCATGGGCTTCGGCCGCACTGGTAACCAAGGGTGATATCTTCGTCGAGGATGCCCAACAGCGGGACCTGACCGCCTTCCTGCACGTATACCGACAGATCGGCGGCGAGTTCGAGGTCAAGCACAATGGCATCCGCTTCTACCACCCGGTGGCGAGCTAAACCCGCTGATCCTGGAAACCGACGTCCACCCGGGGTTCATGACCGACTGGCAGCAGCCGTTGGTGGTGGCCTTGACCCAGGCCAGCGGGGTATCGGTGATCCATGAAACCGTGTACGAAAACCGTTTCGGCTTCACCGAGGCGCTGCAGCGAATGGGCGCAACCGTCCAGGTTCACGTGGATTGCCTTGGTTCCACCCCCTGCCGCTTCGGCCACCGCAACTTCAAGCACTCGGCGGTTGTCATGGGCCCAGTCGACCTGCGCGGTACCGACGTGGATATCCCGGATCTGCGTGGCGGGTTCTCCCACCTGATCGCGGCCCTGGCCGCCGAAGGCACCAGCACCGTAACTGGAATTGAAATCATCAACGCGGTTATGAGCACTTCACTGAAAAGCTCATCTCCCTGGGCGCCAACGTAGAGCTCCACGAAGCGGGAGTGAAGGTTGGCAGCTGACAGCACGGTGAGCAAGGAACCGCTGAAGTCCAGGCTGATCTTTGCAGGCCTGGCCGGCGCCGTTCGGCCGGTGATGAATGCCTTGATCGGCAAGACCTGGAAGGGCTTTGACTCACTTCCGCAGGGCGGGTTCATCCTCTGCGTCAATCACGTTACCAAGATCGACCCGCTCGTGATTGGCCACGCCATGTACAGCAATGGCCGATTGCCGCGTTGGCTTGCCAAGGAATCATTGTTCACAGCCCCCGTGCTGGGTTGGATCATGAAAGCCTCAGGCAGGTGCCCGTGGCGCGCAAGAGCAGCGCGGCCGGCGACTCACTGGTGGTGGCCAAGCAGGTGCTGGACGCGGGTGGGGTAATCATCATTTACCCAGAGGGAACGCTGACCCGCGACCCGAACCTGTGGCCAATGCGGGGGCACACCGGTGCGGCACGTCTGGCCCTGCAGACCGGTGCCCCGGTTGTGCCCATGGCGCACTGGGGCGACCAGGAACTGCTGCCACGCTACAGCAAGAAACTGAACCTGTTTCCGCGCAAGCACGTGGTGGTCTCAGCCGGACCCGCGGTGGACCTGGATGATTTGCGCAATGGTCCGAGGACCCGCAGCGTCCTGCAGGAGGCCACGGACCGCATTATGCGTGAGGTGACCCGTTTGCAGGCCGAGCTGCGCGGTGAAGAGCCGCCAGCCAAGCTATGGGATCCCAGCGAGCACGGCCAGGCGGCCACCGGTTCCAGCTATGAAGCATCAACTTCTGTCACCGAAAAGAACAAGCCAGCCGTAGAGGACTGAAAAGTGCCGAAAACCTTGCCACGTAAGATCGCCGTCATGGGAGCCGGAAGCTGGGGGACCACCTTCGCCAAGGTGCTGGCAGACACGGTGGAGCATCATGACATTCCCGTGATGATCTGGGCGCGGCGTAGCGAAGCAGCGGCTGAGATCAACGAGCGGCACACGAACTCGCGGTACCTGCGCGAAACCAAACTGCCAGCGAATATCAGCGCCTCAAGTGACAAGGCCGAAGTACTTGCCCAAGCCGATCTGGTGGTTCTGGCCATTCCTTCGCAGTCCTTGCGCAGCGAGCTCGCTGAGTTCAAACAGTACCTGGAGACCGGGGCGGTGCTGCTGTCCTTGATGAAGGGCCTGGAGCGCGGTACCGATCTTCGCATGAGTGAAGTGATCGCCGAAGTAACTGCTCTGCCACAGGACAAGGTCGCGGTGCTGTCCGGCCCGAACCTCGCCATGGAAATCGCCCGGGAGCAGCCAACGGCATCCGTCGTGGCGTGCACCGACCCGGAAGTCGCCAGCTGGATTGCCGAACTCTGCTCGGCTCCATACTTCCGTCCCTACACAAATGATGACGTGCTGGGTGTTGAGCTCGGCGGAATTGTCAAGAACATAATCGCGCTGGCCGTGGGAATGTGCGATGGCATGGGCTACGGAGACAACACCAAGTCCAGCGTCATTACCCGAGGTCTTGCCGAAACCACCCGCCTAGTTCTCTCCCTGGGCGGACGCATGGACACCCTGGCCGGACTTTCCGGGCTAGGGGACCTGGTGGCCACCTGCTCCTCGGCGTTATCACGCAACAATACAGCCGGTCGCCTGTTGGGTCAGGGCTTGTTCCTGGAAGAAGTCAACGACCGCATGTCGCAGACGGCTGAAGGCATCAAATCAGCACGGGCCGTTTTTGACCTTGCCACGGCACATGGAGTGGATATGCCCATCACCGAGGCCGTCACCATGGTTTTGGAGGGGAACTTGAGCGTGGAAAATATGGCCCAGCGCTTGCTGGCACGTGACCTTAAATCCGAAGGAGAGCCGCAGTCATGAGTGAGGCCAAGGAAACCAAACCGCGAGTCCTGCTTCTGATGGGCGGCCAGTCCTCCGAACACCCGGTCTCCTGTGTCACGGCTGCCGGCGTCATGCATGCCATTGATGCGGAGCAGTTCGAGGTCATTCCGGTGGGAATCACCCGCAAGGTGCCTGGACACTCGTCGAAGAGGATCCGCGCGACTGGTCGCTGACCGGCAGCGACCTGCCCGAGATCACCAGTGTGAGCACCGCCGTGGCGCTTTCGAGCAACGGCGTGGAAACCAGGCTGATCGCCCGGAACGGGGACACGGTCGAGGATCTGGGCAAGGTCGACGTGGTCTTCCCACTCCTGCATGGACCTTTTGGCGAGGACGGCTCCATTCAGGGCCTGCTGGAAATCAGCGGAGTGCCCTATGTCGGTTCCGGCATCGCAGCCAGCGCTGTCGGCATGGATAAGCACTTCATGAAGGTCATTTTCGAGGCAGCAGGGTTTAACGTGGGGCCCTACGTTGTCATTGGTAACAAGGAATGGCAGCGCGAGCCACAGGCTTGCCTCGATAAGTGTGATGTCCTGGACTACCCGTTATTCGTCAAACCCGCTCGTGCTGGTTCCTCTGTTGGTATCACGAAGGTTGATTCCAAGGATGGACTGGCGGCCGCGATTGACTTTGCTCGCGCCGAGGACCCCAAGGTCATCGTTGAGCAGGGCATTGAAGGTCGTGAAATCGAGTGTGGCGTGCTGGAGGGCAACGGCGCTAACGTTGCACGTGCTTCACTGCCCGGCGAGATTGCGGTGGAAAGCCCGGATAACGCCTTCTATGATTTCCAAGCCAAATACGTCAACGGCGCTGCGGCAAAACTGACCTGCCCGGCGGTGCTCAGCGATGAAGCCACTGCCGCCATTCGTGACCTGGCGGTCAAGGCATTCGACGCCGTCAACGCGGAAGGACTCTCTCGGGTTGACTTCTTCTACACCCCGGAAGGGGAGTGGATCATCAATGAAATCAACACCATGCCCGGATTTACTCCGTCGAGTATGTACCCACACATGTGGCAAAAGACCGGCATTGAGTACCCGGAGTTGATTCATCGACTGATTGATCTGGCGTTGGAACGTACGACTGGACTGCGCTAAGGCGTGATTTACTGCCAATAGGCAGCACCCGGTATGCCGGGTGCTGCCTATTGGTTCGTGTTCCTACATGTTGTCTAGGGCCTTGTCGTACGAGACGCATTTACGCTCGGCAGGGATCTTGCTTGCAGCATCAGCCAGAGAAGCCGTGACAGTGCTCGAGGGAATTTCTTGAGGATCTAAGAGAATCTCCGTGGCCGGGCTCCGTCCATAGGTGGTCAATGTCCACACCCCGTCGTCTCCCTCCCGAGCAATCCAGTCAACCCCGTTGACCGAGACGCAGGGGTCCGGAGTGGGGCCGGGCACCTGGACGCCGCACCGTAGCACCACTTGAGCAGGATCTCCCCACGCCGCAGTAGCCTGAGAACTGGTCGGGCGCTTTTCAACGTCACCCATGACTTCCGGGAGGACTACCATCATGTCGGCGCAGCGAGGATTCGCGGCATCTGGTGCGGCTTCAACGTTCAGCACAGCTTGGCACCCCGTCAAAAGTGTGACGGCGGTCATGGAGCCAGCAACCAAGCCTGCGCGTTTACTGAATCTTGAGACTCGACTTGATAACGGTTTGCGAAGAAAACTCATTTTGGCCACCTTATTAGCGTACCTGTCATTTCTGATAGCTAAGATGTAGTGAGTTAAAAGTGTGAAAGGTTGCATATGTCTGAACCAACTGCAGCGGTGGAAGAGACTAAACGTCCACGGCGAAAGAAACGTCGGGGACTAGGTGTCCTCATTACTGTCTTGGCACTTGTTGTCATAGCGGCAATCGTCGCCGGTCTCTATGTTTGGAACTTGGGACGCACTTTCGACGAAAACTCGCAGCGTCTGCCCGACGCATTTCCGGCAGAGGAAACGCGCCCGGAGGTGAAAGAGGAATCCAAGAACGCAGTAAATATTCTGCTTTTGGGCAGCGACACTCGCGAACAACGCGCTGACGGGGATGATGACGAGGGGTTCGGCACTCTGCCCAACGGTGGTCGGTCCGACACCATGATGTTGGTCCACATTCCGGAGAACCGTGAAAATGTGTATGTCACCTCCATCATGCGCGATACGTGGCTGGACATTCCCGGCGTTGGAACGGCCAAGATCAACCGTGCGTTTGCCAGCGGGGGAGTTCCCAAGGCCGTCGAAACGCTGGAAAACCTCTTCGGGGTGAGAATCAACCATGTTGCTTCGATCGACTTTGAAGGATTCAAGGGGTTGACCGACGCTCTGGGCGGCGTCATTATCAACAACCCGATCGCCTTCCGTCAGTCGATCACCAACGGGATGTATTTCCCGGCAGGAACCCAGACACTGGATGGCGAACAGGCCCTCGCATTCGTCCGGGAACGCAAGTCGTTCCCTGGCAGCGATTATCAACGCGTGAAAAATCAGCAGCTGTTCGTGAAGGCGATGTTGGGACAAATCATGTCACGGGAGACGCTGACGAATCCCGGAAAGGTTTCGGATGTTATTTCAGAGATCTCTCCCTTCATTGCGGTCGATGACTCGCTGAATTCTGCGGCCGTGGCTAAGCTTTCGACCGGTATGCTGGATGTGCGTCCCTCCGATATGACCTTCTTTACGCTTCCGAATAAGGGACCGGGACGGTCGGCCGACGGGCAATCCATTGTCATTCCTGACATGGAGGTCATTGACAAGTTCGGTAAGGCGTTACAAGACGATAAGGTCGATGAATTCGTGGCGTCGACAGACTTGTCACGGTGATGCAGAAAGATTGATTCCCCATGAGCCAAAAACTCGATACCTCCGGACGAGCCATCACCCAATGGCTGGAACGGAGCGTTAAGAGTCTAGGCAATCACTCGGATCGGCTCAACGCGATTAACGTCTTTCCGGTCGCGGACGGTGACACAGGCAGCAACCTGTATCTCACCGCCCGCGCCGGGCATGATGCCGTGAGTGAGCTGGACAGCCCGGACGTGGGTGGATATCTGGAAATAGCCGCCCGCGCCGCCATGGAGTCTGCGCGTGGCAACTCCGGAACATTGCTTGCCGTCTTCCTCAGCGGTTTGGCTGAGCCGCTGATCGGCGCTGACCGTCTCACCGCGCCCGGGTTGGCGGCAGGCCTGGAACGAGCAAAGGTGCGGGCATGGTCCGCTCTCAGCGACCCTGTAGACGGAACCATGCTTTCGGTAATCAACGCTGCCGCCTTGGCGGCGAGCAGCACCGTAATGCACCTGAAGCATGACCCGGAAAGCCGAGCAGCCTGGACGAACTGCTGACACAAGTCGCCCAGGCCTCCCGGCTGGCTGTCCAGGGAACAGAAAATGAACTGCCGAGCCTGGCGGAAGCCGGCGTTGTGGATGCCGGCGCTGTCGGCATGTTGATCATCATTGATGAATTGTGCGCCGCAGTGCGCGGCACGGACGCGCAGTTTGAATTCTATGAGACCTTCCACGGATACAACATCCAAGACCCGCACGTCCACCTTTCGGTGGACAACGCCGAGGGGGTAGAGGTGATGTGCACCGTCACCTTGGATGCACTCGGTGCCGCTACTTTGCGCGGGCAATTGGATTCCATTGGTGATTCGGTGATCATGTCGCCGGTGAACCAGCGGGGCAAAGCATTCCGCTGGCGCGTACACGTGCACGTCCCCGAACCCGAAGAGGCGTTGGCCCTGATCCGCCAGCATGCCGAACCGGTCAACCTTAGTATCACCGACCTATGCCACCACGATGCCTGAAATGACGCGCAGCTCCCTGCTTGAAGCTCCTTTGGCTACGGTTGTTGGGGGCAACAATGCCAAACAGCTGCAGAAGGCCTTCGGCTACGAAACAGTTGGTGAGTTTTTAGCACACTTTCCACGACGCTATGTCGAAGTAGGGGAACTGACCCCGATTTCGGAGCTTCCCTACGACGAGCACGTCACCATCGTTGCCCGCGTGGTAAACACCAGCCAGCGCAAAATGCACTCCCGGCGGGGATTCATCTTTGAGGTGACTGTCAGCGATGAGCTCGACGCCAACGGTCAGCAACTGCGGATGACATTCTTCAACGGATATCAGGCCCGCAACGAACTCCAGCCCGATACCGTGGCAATGTTCTCCGGCAAGGTCAGCTGGTATCAGGACCACCTGCAGCTCAGCCAGCCGGAGTACGCGATTCTAGATGAGGCGGCCGAAGCCGACCCACGTCCCATCCCGATCTACCCGGCATCAGCCAAAATGCCGAATAGGAAGATCCGCGATCTGATGCGGCTCGTACTTGACCGTCTAACGTCCGAGGATATCCCGGAATTCATCCCACAGAACCTATTGGAGTCCCGCGGCTACGTCAACCGCTTTCAAGCCCTGCTGGAACGGCATCAGCCCAGGAGATCCGTGACGGGTACCGGGCACGCAACCGCTTCGCCTATGAGGAAGCGCTGCTCTTGCTGTTGTCCTTAGCCGAGCGCAGCAGCGAGGTCAGCCAGCAGCGGGCCACACCCCGTCCACCCAAAGCCGCAGGAATCGCGGCCCGCTTTGATGCGAACCTGCCCTTCCAACTGACCGACGAGCAGACCACCGTGGGAGGGAAATCAGCGACGACCTGAAAAAAGCGCACCCCATGCACCGACTGCTGCAGGGCGAAGTTGGCTCCGGAAAGACGTTGGTGGCCCTGCGAGCCATCCTCCAGGTCATTGACGCCGGGGGACAGGCAGCACTGCTGGCCCCGACCGAAGTCTTGGCGACCCAACATTACGAATCAATCTGCAGCATGCTCGGACCCCTGGCTGATCCCGGCCTCTTTGGTCAGGGTGAAGGCACCGGTGTTGCCCTATTGACCGGCTCGGCTAAAACTGCGCAACGCCGACAGGCTCTGCTGGGGATTGCCAGTGGCGAAACCGGGCTCATCATCGGTACCCACGCCTTGCTGGGAGATCAGGTTCAGTTCGCTGACCTCGGGCTGATAGTAGTTGATGAGCAACACCGCTTCGGGGTTGAGCAGCGGGACACGCTGCGTGCCAAGGGCAACGACTCGGTCCCGCATACGCTGGTAATGACCGCGACCCCGATACCCCGAACTGTCGCCATGACCGTGTTCGGGGATTTGGAAATCTCCACCATCCGGCGAATGCCCTTTGGACGGGCTCCCATCACCACGCACCTGGTACCGCTGCAGCTGCCCGGGTATCAGCAGCGCATGTTTCACCGGATCGCCGAGGAAGTGTCCAAGGGGCACCAGGCGTATGTAGTATGCCCTCGTATTTCCGACACTCGCGGTGAGAGCGGCGTGCCCGCTGTATCTGCGACTGCGGGCGGAAGGGAACCAATGAACGTCGAGGCCATGCATGAGCTGATGCACTCCATCTCGCTTTTCAACCAGGTGCGCGTGGAGTCGCTCCATTCCCAATTGCACGCCGAGGACAAGCACGCAATCATGGAAGAATTTGCTGCCGGGGAGATTGATGTGCTGATTTCCACGACGGTCATTGAAGTTGGTGTTGACGTTCATAACGCGACGTTGATGGTCATCGTTGATGCAGAAAATTTTGGTATTTCCCAGCTCCACCAGCTGCGCGGTCGAGTAGGCCGCGGTGGCTTGCCCGGCACCTGTTTGCTCACCACCTGGTTGGACGCGGATCACCCCTCGGTGAACCGGCTGCGCACCGTGGTGGGAAGCATTGACGGGTTCGAACTTGCCGAAGCGGATCTGGCCGAACGCAAGGAAGGCAACATCCTCGGAGTCCAGCAGTCGGGCAGCCGTTCATCGCTAAAGGTGCTCAGTGTGATGAAGGACCGGAACATCATCGAGAGGGCACGCGATGACGTGGCGCTATTGACGAGATCAGGGACATGGAAGACTGATTTTCCACGTCTTGCCACGACCCTTGCTTCCTGGTGGATGACTCCACCCGCGAATTCCTAGAGAAGAACTAAAGTGACGTTTTTGAGCGATTCAGGGAAGGGCACATCATGAGCCGCATCATTGCAGGGGCCGCCGGTGGAATCAGTCTCAAGTCTGTTCCCGGGAACGCCACCCGGCCCACAACCGACCGGGTTAAGGAGGCCTTGTTCTCTCGGCTGGAAAGCTGGGGTGTCTTGCAGTCCGCGCGCGTATTGGATCTGTTTGCCGGCTCCGGGGCACTGGGCTGCGAGGCCGCTAGCCGCGGGGCTCGCAACGTCCTCCTGGTTGAAAAAGCGCCCAAGGCAGCGGCGGTGTGTCAGCAAAACGCCGGCACCATTAACCGCGTCCTAAAAGCCGAAACCATCCACGTGCACCGAGGCAGTGTCGATACGGTGCTGGAAGGTTTCTTTGATAACCAAACCGGGAATCCTGGCCGCACCTTTGACGTAGTGTTCTTGGACCCACCCTATCCCTTGACGGATGACGAATTGGCGAAGACCTTGCAGAAAATCACCCGAGTTTTGGCTGATGATGCAACCGTAGTGGTAGAGCGATCGAGCCGTTCTTCTGCGCCCCGGTGGCCCGAGGCGCTAGCGCCCTTGGCCGATAAAAAATACGGGGAGACCCATCTATGGTTTGCCGAACCGATCTAGGTCGGTTCCACTGAGCACTTCCGAAGGATGAGGCCCCGCAGCCTTCCATTCCGCGACGGTGGAGGAATTCACCGACCGATTCGTGGCGGTAAGTACGAGATTTCCCGGATATCTCCGGCTGAACATTTCGGTCGGGGCGCTGACGGCAACGAAGTTGAAATTGGCCCGCGCGGCCGCAACCTGAGTGTCCGTGAAGCGCAGCGGTGGGTCATCTCCGATGTTGACGAACAGTACGCCCTCGGGGGAGAGCCGGGAAGCCAACAGCCCATAGTAGTCCGGGGTGGTGAGATGCTCGGGGGCATCCGGTCCACTGAAGATGTCCAGGACGATGACATCGTAGATCTCGTTAGCCAACTCTGAAGTCAACACGCTGCGCGCATCTGCAGTGATCGTGTTTAGATGTGTTCCTGCCGGCAGGGGCAATTCTCGAAGGACGAAGTCGACAAGTTCTCGTTCGAGGTCCACGGCGACTTGTGTGCTGCCCGGGTATTGTTGCCCCGCCCACCGTGCCAGAGTCAGGGCGCCCGCTCCCAAATGCAACAAACGGAGAGGCTCGGCTGTTGGATAGAGGACTTTCATGTGGTTGGCAATACGAGCCAGGTACTCGTACGCGATCTCGCTCGGGTGATCCATATTGACATGAGACTGCGGGGCATCGCCGATGGAGAGCACCTTGGCGCCGGCAATCAATGGATCCGTCTCGATAACGGCATGGGCTTGACGGATGCTCAGCCATTGGGAGGGATGATGTTCTGCCACAGCTCAACCCAGTTTTGTTTGCAGCGAATTCAAGCGCTCAATAGCCAACTGAAGCACTTCAGGACGTTTGCAGAACGCGAAGCGCAACAACGTCGAGCTACGTTTATCTTGCGTGTCCTTGCAGAACACCGAGAGTGGAATGGCAGCCACGCCCGCTCTCTCCGGCAGGAGACGGGCGGTATTTACCGCGTCCGTTAGCCCAAGCGGTGCAATGTCCGCTACGAGGAAGTAGGTGCCGCGAGGACGCAGGACCGTCATACCCGCTGCTTCCAGGCCAACTGCCAGCTGCTCCATCCGAGCAGCTAGACCTGAAGCGAAATCAGCGAAGTAGCTGGCGGGCAGTTGCAAGGCTTGGGCAACCGCGTGCTGAAATGCTGGCCCTGAAGAGTAAGTCAAAAATTGTTTAACTGTCCTGACAGCATCGATGAGGTGCTCAGGGCCGGTGGCCCAGCCCACCTTCCACCCCGTGAAGGAGAAGGTCTTGCCTGCCGAGGAAATGGTGATGCTTCGTTCAAATCCTCCGGGCAGGGAAGCAATGGGGGTATGGGTGACCCCAAAGGTCAAGTGTTCATAGACTTCATCCGAAATGATCAGACAGTCATGCCGGTGGGCCAATTCGATAATGCGTTGTAGAACGTTGGGACTGAAGACGGCGCCGGTTGGATTGTGGGGGTTATTTAGGATGATCAATCGTGTGCGGTCGTTGATCACTGAAGCTAGCTCATCCAGATCGGGTTGGAAATCAGGTTGGCGCAGCGGCACGACCCGGTGAACCCCATTGGCCAACCCAATCGCGGCACCGTACGAGTCATAGAAGGGCTCAAAAGTGACCACTTCGTCACGAGGTTCCGTAAAGGCAAGGACGGAAGCCGCGATGGCTTCGGTCGCGCCAGTAGTTATTACCACCTGGCTTCCGGGATCCACCGTGAGACCGTAGAACCGGTGCTGGTGCTCGGCAACTGCTTCACGCAATGCTGGAACACCACCGCCCGGAGCGTACTGATTCGCACCCTCCACGATTGCTTGGATGGCGATGTCGCGGATTTCTTGCGGGCCCTCGGTGTCGGGGAAACCCTGACCGAGGTTAACCGCCCCATGTCTGGATGCAAGCGCGGTGATCTCTTCAAAAATGGTGCGGCCCGTCTGGCCACGGGCATCAACCAGATTTGCGCCAAGAGCGGTTCGCAACCATGGGCTAGGTGTCGTCATGGGAACCATTATGCGCGGCTCTGGGACGGAATTCACACTTGTCGCGTCTTGTCTTGTTACACGCCACTAACTGAAGCTTCGGCGATGCCTGCCGGATTCTTGATAGATTCAGACTATGCGTCGAGCCGTCTGCCCCGGATCTTTTGATCCCATCCATAATGGTCATGTAGAGATCATCGCGCGTGCCGCGAGCCTTTTTGATGAGGTCATTGTTGCCGTCTCGACGAACTATTCTAAAAAATACCTATTCAGTGAGGAAGAACGCGTGGCCATGGTCGACGAGACTCTCGGTGGCCTGAGAGGGGTATCTGCGATGCCTATGGGCAATGGCTTGCTTGCCGATTTCTGTAAAGAACAGGGAGCGGAGGCCATTGTCAAAGGGCTGCGCAGCACTGTTGACTACGCGTACGAAATCCCGATGGCAACGATGAACCGGCACCTGACCGGAGTTGAAACGGTCTTCCTGCAGGCGGACACCCGGTATACCCATTTATCTTCCTCATTGCTCAAGGAAGTCTCGGCGTTGGGTGGAAACGTTTCAGAGTATTTTCCCCGAGCAGTTATGAAGCGGATTGCAAAGCTCTGAGTCTCCCGCAGCGTCTGGGAGGGGCAAACGCACAGGCTGCTATATTGCAGTTTCATCAACTAACAGATTGGTAGGTCTCACAGTATGAATTCTCAGCGCCGGATAACTAAAGCGGTAATACCAGCGGCCGGATTAGGAACGCGTTTCCTGCCGGCAACTAAGGCCATGCCAAAGGAAATGCTCCCTGTGGTAGATCGCCCTGCTATCCAATATGTGGTGGCTGAAGCAGTGAACGCTGGATTGAATGATGTCTTGATGATTACCGGACGTAGCAAACGTGCTCTCGAGGATCACTTTGACCGTGTTCCGGCTCTGGAGCAGACGCTGGAAGACAAGGGAGACATAGCTAAGCTTCGCAGCGTTCAAGAAGCTACGGCACTGGGAGACATCCACTACGTGCGCCAAACCGATCCGAAGGGTCTTGGGCACGCAGTGCTATGCGCGAAGAAGCATGTTGGCAACGAACCATTCGCCGTTCTTCTGGGCGACGATCTCATCGATGAGCGCGATGAGGTTCTTAACACGATGATCGAGGTTCAAGAGCGTACTGGTGGCTCGGTTATCGCACTGATGGAAGTCGATCCAAAAAACATCAGCGCATACGGGTGCGCAGATGTCACCGAGATTGACGGGGAGAGCTACGTTAAGGTCAACGGACTGGTTGAAAAACCAGCAGTGGAGGAAGCGCCTAGCAATCTGGCTGTCATCGGGCGTTACCTCCTCCACCCGCGCGTTTTCGAGGTTCTGGAGCACACGCAACCAGGGCGTGGCAACGAGATTCAGCTGACTGATGCGCTCCAGGAACTTGCCGCCGCCGATGGTGATGGTGCAGGCGTGTACGCGGTGGTGTTCCGCGGTCGCCGTTACGACACGGGTGATAAGTTGAGCTACCTGCAGGCGATCATCTCTTTGGCTGTAGAGCACGACGAACTGGGCGACGGACTGAAGCCGTGGCTTCGGGAGTTTGCTGCGAATATGGAGAACTAGGATCTTGGAGGGGCTACTCAGCATAATCACATTTATGTTGAGTAGCCTTTTCATTTGCGGCAACGAGAGTGAAAAGTATAGTAGCTTCGCTGTGAGCAAGAAACAGCCGACAAGCGGAGTATTGGATGTCCCATAAGAGCAAGGGTGGATCTACGGAAGTTGCTTCACGTAGCGTCCGATTCGGCACCGCACGTCGTCGTCGGCGTAGAGTGCGGGCGATTGTTCTTTCTGTTGTGAGCCTGGTGCTGGTGGCGGCGCTCGGTGCAGGCTACTATCTGTTCAACCTCAGCCATAAGTTCAATTCGCAGAAAAGCACAGTTTCGATTGATTTCACGCCTGAGGAGGAAGAAGCTCGTCCAGTTAAGGATCCTGAGGACGGCTCAATGAATATTTTGCTGCTGGGCGTGGATCACAGTGACGAAGCCGACGCTGGCGCGAATTCTCTTACCGAAGCGGCCGGTCAACGCAGCGATTCAATGATGCTGGTGCATATCCCGGAAACCCGGGATGAAGTCTTCGTCATGTCATTGGTCCGCGATACTTGGATTGAGATTCCGGGCCACGGAATGAATAAGCTCAACTCTGCGATATCCCTGGGCGGTGTCCCACTACTCATGCAGACGCTGGAAGGAACTTTTGATACGAAGATCGATCACGTCGCGATGATCGATTTTGAGGGATTCAGGGAGCTGAGCACTGCGCTAGGCGGAGTCACCGTTGATAACGACATCGCATTTACCGCTAACGATACTGATTACTACTACCCTGAAGGTTCAATTACCCTAGAAGGGGATCGGGCTCTTAGGTTTGTGCGCGAACGCAAATCCTTCACCGATGGCGATTACCAACGTGTACGGAACCAAAGGAAGTTTATTTCGGCAGCGGTCGATCAGATGTTGGCACCCGGAGTACTGACCAATCCGGCCAAGGTGTATGACCTGGTGGACAAGGTTTCTCCGTATCTGACCTTTGATGAATCTTTTGACGCTGCGACAATGGTCGGCCTAGGCATGCAACTTAAGAATGTGGGTGCAGAAGATCTTAAAATGTTCACAATGCCCACCGCTGGAAGCTCAATCAGCCTGATGGACAGTCAATAGAGTTAGCGAACGAGAAAGCAATCTCTCAGATCCGCGAGGCGCTACGAACCGATAAAATGAGCGAGTACCTGGCTAAGAACCCGCCCCCCGATTAATATCGAACGTTAGTGCGAGATGAGTCACTAACGGAACTCAGAGGTGATTGCGCGTCTAGATGGCGCTATCAACTAGACTTTGAGCTGTCCTAATTGACTTTACGATTAGATCTTTACGCGTTGCAAGAGGAATCGAACGAACATGACAGTTGCCGAGGTCGCCGAACAACATGGTTTGCACCGGGTAGGCGCTCGCCCATCGCTGGGCAACTATCTCAAGCAGACTTGGGAGCGGCGTACCTTTATTTATGAACTTGCGAAGGCACGCGTCCAATCCCAAAATGAGCGCAATCGTTTGGGTATGGTATGGGTTGTCCTCAAGCCAACCTTGAACGCTCTCATGTATGGATTCATTTTCGGAGTTCTGCAGGGAGGTAGTCGCCCTGCTGATTTCCCCATTTACGTAGTAATTGGCGTCTTCCTTTTCGAGTTCTTCAGCTCGTCTATGACCGGAGGAGCAAAGTCAATCACTGGCAACACTGCGCTCGTGCAGTCGCTTTCATTTCCTCGAATGTCGTTGCCCGTCGCGCAGGTTACTCAGAACTTCCTAACTCTGATGCCGATGCTCGTAGTAATGTTCCTGTATGCGGTGATTTTGGGATCGATGCCTAAGTGGAGCTGGTTCGCAATCGTCCCGATAGTTCTGCTCTTTACTGTTTTTAACATGGGTATTGCTTTCATCTGCGCGCGAATCACTGTTCACATTAGGGACTTCACCAATATCCTTCCACTGATCGGTCGCGTTCTCTTCTACACTTCTGGCGTTCTCTTCAGTGTTGATCGACTCCTGGGATCGTGGCCGTGGATGATCTCTGTCTTTGAGTATCACCCGATCTATCAGACGCTAACACTCGCCCGCTCGTTAATCATGGACAGCGTTCCGTATGAGCCCCGAGCATGGTTTGTTATCGCAGCGTGGGCGATCGGAACTCTAATATTTGGTCTCATCTTCTTCTGGAAAGCCGAGGAGCGTTACGGCCGTGTCAATTAGTTTCGATGACCTAATCAATCCGCAACTGCACCCCGAATATCAACCCGAACCTGTTTTCTCAGATGCCACGACGTTTGAGGCCAGTGAAGGGCAAGAAAAGGAGGAGCAGTCCTCCCTGGAGATCGATCCCAACCGAAACCCTGTCGTAATTGTAGACAACCTACACGTCAAGTATCAGGTCTACTCCAGCGGAAAGTCTGTGGGAAATGCCGGAGCACGTCGTCTTCTACAGACAAAGATGAGGGGACTGCGCACCGTTCACGCTCTAAAGGGATATCGTTCGTCGCGTACGAGAACGAATCGATCGGCATTATCGGGACCAACGGGTCTGGAAAGTCCACACTTCTGCGAGCTATTACAGGATTGACTCCGCCATCTTCAGGAGCGGTGTATGCGACGTCGCGGCCGAATCTGCTAGGTGTAGGTGCTGCGTTGATTCCCGACCTTTCAGGCGATAAGAACATCACCCTCGGTGGGCTGGCACTTGGTTATGACAGACCAAAAGTGGAAGAAATGCGTGAGGACATCACTAAGTTTGCAGAGCTAGAAGAATTCATCGATCTGCCAATGCGAACTTATTCGTCTGGCATGAGTGCGCGTCTGAAATTCGCCATTGCAGCTTCCAAACAGCACGATATTTTGATCGTTGATGAAGCATTAGCTGTAGGAGATGCCAAATTCCGCAAACGCAGTGAGGCCAAAATCCGGGAAATGCGCGAGAACGCAGGAACGATCTTTCTGGTTTCCCACTCGATGGGATCGATCCGGCAAACTTGCAATCGTGTGATCTGGATTGAAAAGGGCGTGCAGAAAATGGACGGTGACCCGAATACCGTCATCAAGGCGTACGAGAAATTCAAGAAGTAGCGTATGACTAATTTTCCAGGTGTTTCATACGTCATGCCTGTGCTCAATGAGGCCAATTATTTAGTAGATGCCGTTGGTTCAATTCTTGACCAGAGCTACCCAGGGGCAAAGGAACTGATTATTGCTCTAGGGCCAAGTGTGGACGGAACCAACGAGGTCGCTCAGCGCCTTGCGGAGACAGACGAGCGTATCGTTCTCGTGCAAAATCCGGAGGGGCGAACGCCAATTGCCTTGAATCTGGCGATACGAGCCTCGAGCTATCCGGTCATCATTCGCGTCGATGCCCACAGTGAGTTGCCGGAGCATTACACGCGTCGAGGGGTCGAGACACTATTCCGGGTCCAGGCACACGATGTAGGAGGGTTGATGGACGCTCGCGGCAGAACCCCGCTACAACGCGCCATTGCGGCTGCCTATAATTCACGCTTTGGTTTTGGTGGGGCCGCGTACCATTCCGGTGCGCCCGAAGGTCCAGCCGAGTCTGCGTATCTCGGAATCTTTCGGCGCGAAGTTTTCGACGAAGTGGGTTTTTACGATGAGTCCATGCTACGAGCTCAAGATTGGGAGCTCTGCCACCGAATCAGGGAAGCGGGCTACAGAGTTTGGTTCGATCCGGAGCTGAAAGTAGGTTATTATCCGCGTGACACTTTCCGTGCTCTGGTTTCCCAGTCATTTGCCTCCGGTACCTGGAGAGCGGAAATTGCTCGCCGATACCGCGATGGAAAATCATTGCGTCATGTAATACCGCCGCTGATGGTAGTCGGTGTAACCGCTGGCGTCGTCGCAAACTTAATGCGGCCCTTGGTCAAAAGATCGGGGCCGTCCAGCGCGAGGCGTTTTTTGAACTTGGTTTCTGCTGCTCCCTATGTTTACGGAGGACTAGCTGTATGTGAGGGAATGCGAGGCCAGGCCCCAAGAACGAGTGAAAGGCTTCTCACAGGGGCGGTATTCCCGGCCATTCACTTTCCCTGGGCTCTTGGGTATGTGCGCGGACTGCTTCTCGGTGCGGGAAAGACTGTTGATAGAGGCAGAGTGAACCATGGACGTTGAGCGACCAAAGAATCCAACGCTCGAGCAACTACGCGAGATTTGTCAGCCCCCTGAGGTCCGCTCGCGGCGGAATGCTGAACATTGGACCGCCGAACTGTACCTTCGGCATGTCTCCATCTATCTAACCGCTGTTTGGTGCGCACTCGAATTACGGCCAACGGAGTCACCGGCCTGATGATTCTCGCTGGGTGGAGCATGTCATTGGCGCTCCTGATCCCCGGCATATGGGGGCCGGTTTTGGCACTCTTGCTGTCGCAGTTGCAGCTTTACTTTGATTGCTCGGATGGTGAGGTAGCCCGTTGGAGATCGAGTCAGTCTCCCAAAGGCATCTTTATTGACATGGTCGGCCATCACACTACCGAAGCCTTCATTCCCCTTGCGTTAGGGTATCGAGCATTCCGGGAACTTTCTGCTAATGGAACGACGATCTCCCAGGCGTGGCCCACTCTATTCATGGCAGCGTGTTTGGCCGTACTACTCGTATTGAACCGCTCTCAATCGTTGATGGTTCATGCCGCACGTGGAATGGCTGGGTTAGGCAAGCTGCCTGATACCGCTGAAGCGCGAGCGGTTCCGACAACCAGCCTCATCGGTCGGCTGCGTGCCATGGCCAAATTTCTCCCTTTTCATAAGCTATTGCACGCTGTGGAGCTTAGCCTGATAATACTCTTTAGCGCCGTGGTGTCAGCCTTTCTCGGCCAACCGGGGTTGGGGGAGAAATGGGTGATTTGGATCCTTCTGCCAGCCACATTCCTAGTGAACATTGGGCACTTCATCTCTTCAATGGCGTCTTCACGCCTTAAGTAGAAAAGCCTAAAATAACTAAGAGTCGTGAGGGGAACGTGATGCATGCAGTGCCACCGTCGGTGGGGGTAGTTATTCTGACTATGGGGAGGAGACCAGCCGAATTACAGCGTGCACTCAACTCTCTCTTAGCCAGAAAGGCGTAAATATCGATGCGGTGGTGGTGGGAAATGGATGGGACCCTGAAAGAATCCCCGCCTCGATCAGGACTCTTTTCCTTCCAGAGAATCTGGGAATTCCGGCCGGACGTAACGCCGGTGTACCGATGGTCTCAGGCGAATTCCTATGCTTCCTTGATGATGATTCCTGGTTCCTTGAAGATAATTTTCTAACCTCAGCCATTGAACGATTCCGCCTCCATCCGGGCATGGGGCTACTACAGCTAGAATCACCGACCCAGAACGTGACGATGATCCTACACGTTGGATTCCGCGCTTGAACAAGCGATCTGCTGAAGTACCGAGCAAGGTATTCCACGTCGGAGAAACGTGCCTGGTTATGCCCCGCGAGGTTTTCGAAGAAACCGGAGGATGGGCGGGTGGCTTCTGGTACGCCCACGAGGGCATCGAATTAGCATGGCGTGTTTGGGACACGGGTAGATACGCGTGGTATGCGGGCGATATGAGAATCGGGCATCCCGTGGTCGATCCTCGGAGACACGACGAATTTTACCGCCTGAACGCGCGCAACCGCGTCTGGCTGGCGCGCCGCAACCTGCCCCTGCCGTTCCGCTGGCTGTACACCGTGGACTGGGCAATGGTGGAATGTTTACGGCTCCGTCGGAACAAATCGGCTGTGCGCCAGTACCTCTCCGGTTGGAAGGCTGGTTGGAAGGGCAGCCCCTGGTACCAGCAGCCGCGCCGGAAAATCCGCTGGGCCACGATCCTGCGCATGAGCCTGGCCGGTCGCCCACCGCTCATCTGATTTAGCGTTTGCGAGCGCACCGACTAGATTGGGAGAATCAGCCGCGATGTCTGAAAGGCGAACCTAAAATGAAAACCGTATTAACTTACGGGACCTTCGACCTGTTCCACATCGGCCACTTAAACATGCTCAAACGGCTGAAGGAAAAAGGCGAACGGCTCATTGTGGGAGTCTCCACCGACGAGTTCAACGCCCTAAAAGGCAAACGACCAATCGTGCCCTTCGAGCAGCGTATCGAGATCGTACGCTCCATCCGTTACGTCGACGAGGCAATCCCTGAAATGACATGGGGTCAAAAGCGCAGCGATATCGCCAAATACGACGTGAACGTCTTCGGTATCGGCGAGGACTGGAAGGGCCGCTTCGACGACCTTGAGGATCTAGTGGAGGTCTTCTACCTGCCACGCACTTCGGGGATATCCACCACTGAGATGAAGCGCGTGCTCAGCGAGTTTGATGAACGCCATGTGGAGTCGCTAAAGAACACCCTTGATACGCTGAGCCAGATCGTCAAGGAGCTGAGCTAGCCGTGCTGAGGTTGACGGGATCCATTCATCCACGCGGTTGCATCCGATCAGGACTAGAACAGGTAGGTACTCGAAATGCTAGCAGGATGGCGGGGGAAGATCGGGCGCAACCTGCCCGAGCCGCTGGTACGCCGCATGCTTGAGGCAACGCTGAAGGCCCCGTCCAGTGACGTGACTTACACCATCATGCAGTTGCGCAAGGATGCCGAACGTGTCTCTACGCGCATCGCCGCCGACCTGGGCATCGCATTCGACCGAGCGGGACCGGGCTTGCCGTTCACAATTCACTCGGGTCACTGGGAACGCCTGCGCGACGCCCTGCGGTCCACCGGGCTGGTGGTTCAGAAGCTCCACCACGCCCACTCGAACGCCGCGGCGGCGGCCTGGAGTGTCAGCGTCGCTACCGCGCCGACCGGGGGCGTTGCCGATTTGCGCGGATGCGGGGCGGTTTGGCAAGCGTTCCCTGGAGGCCTGGAGGCGCTGGTGGACGCGCAGGATTTCACCGGGACGGTGGACGCGGTCTACACCTGGGTGGATGCCAACGACCCCGTCTGGAACAGTGCTTATCAGGCCCAATTACGCGCCGCGGGCCGTCCAGCCGGGGACAGCGCGGTAAACCGGGCACGATTTGCCTCCCGTGACGAACTGCGCTATTCGCTGCGTTCCCTTGAGATGAACCTGCCTTGGATCGATAAGATCTACCTGGTCACCGCTGGTCAACGCCCCGCTTGGCTGGCCGAGGAGCACCCCCGGCTAACCGTCGTGGATCATCGAGAAATCTTCAGCAATCCTGACCGATGCCTGCCTACGTTTAACTCGCACGCCATCGAATCGCAGCTACCGAATATCCCGGGACTCAGTGAACACTTCCTGTACGTAAATGATGACGTGTTCTTCGGGCGGTATCTGCACCCCAACACGTTCTTCGGTCCCGCGGGTCAGGCTAAGTACTGCCTCACTAAGGGACACTTCGCACAGGCCGAGAACCCCGGACTGCCGATCAATCAGGCTGCGGCCAATAACCGCGAAGTCATCCTGGAGCGCTTCAGCCGCACCGCCTCCCGCAAGTTTCAGCATGTTGCGCACCCGCAGCGCTTGACGGTCCACCGTCGGATCCACGAAGACCTCGGACCGAGAATCGCGGAGATCGCCACGCATCGTTTCCGGTCCGCGACCGACCTATCTATTCCCTCCTCGCTCGCACACCAGTACGCCGCCCGCCTGGGCATGGGTTACCCCACCTCGGTCCAATACCAGTATGTGGACCTCGGGTCGGATCGCTTTCATCTGGACATGCTACGTCTTGCACGCAACATCGATCTGGATATGTTCTGTATAAACGAAGTTCTATCAACCGTCGATGAAAATCAGCGTTCACAGGTCGTGGATGAGTTTATGAGTACGCGGTTCCCGGTGTCTTCGTCGTTCGAGAAGTAGTTTTTAGAGATTTAGCCATGAATTTTCTCTTTACCATTTACTCTTTGATAGCGAAAGTCAATATACTCGCTTCTCCAGCCGCCGGAAGAAACAGCACATAAGATAGAACCTGAGTAGGCGTTTGATTACCGGTGCCAGAGCTGGTTCGCCCTGTCTGCGACGAACTGATGGCGTTCACGACCGTCCTCGTCGATAACGACGCAGTGGTCGTCGTGAACGGCGGACCCGGGCATCGTGCCGTTCTTGCCGCGCTTCTTCCCGAACACGCTCCACCAGTCATTCGACGAGGCAGTCCGCCATGCGGTTCGGACTGACATTACTTCGCTATACTCAACGCGGGCCTCCTCAGCCAGGAGCCGGTACCCGAACTCGGGGTCCTCGCGATGCGCGTCGAACAACACGTTTGCACGGTACGCCTCGTCGAGTTCGCGCCGCATGATGGGATTCTTCTTCCAGCGGTAATACGGCTGGCGGGCGAGCTTGAGTACCCGGCACGACACCGCGACGGGGATTGCGTCTTCGGCGAGCTCGGTCACGAGCGGGTACATCATGTTCCCCGCAGATGAGCCTGTGACAGATACGCCCTCGCGCGGCGCAGGACTTCTACCTCTTGCTCGAGGAGCCGGTTGGGTTTGCGCAGCTCGCGCAGTTCCGCGGACTCTGACTTCGTCTGGCCAGACTGCTCGCCAGACTCGATGCGGGCCTCTTACAGCCATTTGCCGAGGGTCCGACATGGACGCCAAAGTCTTTCACGACTTGCGCAATCGAGACGCCGGCCTCGCGGTTCATCCCGACGCGCACGACGTCTTCTCAGAACTCCTTGCGGAAGGGCTTGGGCATAGTGGCATCCTTTCATGCCAGCCTCCTCGGCTAGCTATGTTCGATGTCACCTACTCCTGCACCAGACCCCCTGTGTTGCACGGCAGAGGTTGTATCAAGACGCGACTTTGCTGGTCATGGCGCGAAGTCCTTCTAAGAACGAGTGACCGGCTCGAACTCTCTAGTAATTCACTCGAACCGGCTCCGTTTCAGATACGGATGCAAGTGGTACTAAAATTGGGTAACAGTCCGCACGACTACGACAGTGGTCGTGAATGCGTACCTAGGAGGCCGCGAAAGAAGTTGGGAAGCCAACACACAATAGCCAGCTCATTGCAGGTCACAGACTATGCATGGTCTTCGGCCGGAAAACTCAGTTTTCTGCTCGCAGGGCGTCCTGATTCTAGTTCGGACAAGATACAGTCCGTCAAACTTGTTAGTCAAGATAAAAAATTGATGGCGCCCTCCGTTAAGATCTGTGGATCCGTAGGTGGCAGCCTCCATTGTGAGGTGCATGTTCCTACTGGTGCTAACTACAGGATCGAAGCTCTGGACAGTAGTGGCAAATTATATCGTGTGGGGCTACCTATAGGACTCGCTAACAAAAAGGGCAAATTTTCGGGTTTTATCTCCCGATATATACTCCGTTCTCCTGCGTATGCGATGACGCTCCAAAGGGAAATAAAACGCCTACCGAAGAAGATATCTGTAATAACGCGAAGTGATTCGATAGAGATATTAGACGAGGAAAATTTGGGACAGCAACTGCTCTTTACGCGTCGCGGTTCAAAAGATACGGTGCGTGGAAGCCTTTTGCAGAACGGAGCAAGTGTTTTTTCGGTTAGTGAGTTTTCCGAAACGCTTTTGTGTCTACCCGATGGCGAAACGCTATGGGATTGCAGACTCGGTTCCAACAGCGGTCGTAGGCTCCAGTACTGGGGAAGCGCTTCGGAAGAGCCGAGGAGACTTATGCAATATCCCTGGTACTGGATGGGAGACGAAGGCGCGAGCGCAAGGGCCAAGGTCTACTGGACAAAAGACGGCCACTTGGCCTTGAAAATTGTGAAGAAAGGGCTCAAAGCAGCATGAAGATCGCATTCATACTAACCACAGGCGACACGAGCGCGGGAACGGAACATGCGATCCAGTCGCAAGCAGTAGGTTTGCGTGATCGCGGTTACGAAATATCGATTTACAGTATTTACCGGACTAACGGGCGCCTCAGCAGAATTATGCCGGATGACATCAAGGTTACATATTGGTTGGATTCTGAAGGTAAAGATCTGACGGGCATGTTGTCGGATGAACAAGCAGAACGCTTAAGCAAGGCACCTTCAACCCTAATATCGCATGCTTGGGACAACCAGTACAGTAAATTAACCGACATTGTTTGTCGAAAGAAAATTGGCGGCCTCCGCGAGGATGCAGTCGTTACTACCACGCCAGCGTTAGCAATGCTTGCATCATATTTCCTCCCAGAAGGGACGATGTTGGTTGCCGAAGAGCATCGAGCAAGCATGAGACGAGGTGTCGGCATTACGCCTCTTGCAAACGTCGTTCACGACGTAGACGCGATAATCTCGCTCAACAACGAAAATGCAGAATGGATCCGGGACCGGTTCCCAGAGTACGGGTTCGTCAGCGCTGTCATTCCGAACTCTATTCCTGATGTTCTACGCCCGCGAGCAGCAAGTAACTCGACGATTGTAATGGCTGCTGGACGTTTCGCGCCTGGCAAACAGTTTGATCAGCTACTTGAGGCCTTTTCTCTATTTAAGGCGGGACATCCAGACTGGACTCTGCGCCTATTCGGTGAGGGACCGGGTGAGACGAAACTCAGAGAGTTAATTGGGAAACTGAATCTCCACGATTCCGTCGAGATCATCACTGGTGTAACCGATTTAACCGCTGAGTGGGCCGAAGCGGGAATTCACGCCATGACGTCCAGAAGCGAAGGCCAACCGTTGGTAATTCTCGAAGCGTCTGCAGCAGGTGTTCCTACCGTTGCTTACGATTGTCCGATTGGGCCGAGGAACATTCTTACTCATGGCATAGACGGTTTGCTCGTACCACTCAATGACACCGAAGCTTTCGCCCAGACACTGGCCTCGATTGCAGACGATACAGAACGTCGTGCGAAAATGTCGTCTGCCGCAATTCAGACGGCGAAGAAGTACAGCCCTAAGAGTATTCTTGATGAATGGGAAAAGCTGTACTCAGAATTGGCCCAGCGAAGGACACCGAGTGAACCTCGCGTTGAAGCTAACCTTAAGATTTTACGAGGATCGCGTGAAAATGAAACAGTTACGCTTCCTGATGATCTCGATTTTAACGGAACTGAAAATGCAAAAAAGGGTTTCAACGTCCGTATCGTGGAGCCGCGTAGCTTATCCGCTCAACTCGCTCAGGACGTGAACCAGAAATTCGTTAAAGGTTTGCTAATGCGGGCTGAAATCTGTGCTGTTGAAATCCCGTCCTACAGCTACTACAGGCAGACTTTAGCGATTCGGGAAGAGGACAGTCTGCGACTTCTTCAGGCATTGTCACGGTCACCCCAGGAGGGTGTATGTGTGAGGGCCATGAAGGGAAATTCCAGATTGTCTACGAAAGACTGGCACCCTGGTGTCGATGAACTTTCCGAGTACGACCGTGATTTGGCAAATGTTTTCCGGGTATTCATTCCGATTTCGGACGAACTTCGTCGCTTTACCTTCGGTTCAGTTTTCGCTGTAGACATAGAAGTATGGTCTATTGACCAGGATGCGTACGTGGCACCCAGGTCCAATCCAGGTGTCGATCGGTTGTTGAACGATGACTTCCTTCGGGGCAGTGTCCTGCCGGAAGCGCCGCTTTGGGACGAAATTAACTTCCCGATTGATGCAGTGTATACGTGGTTGATGATAGTGATCAGAACTGGCGTCGGACTAAGGACCATTACGACGCTCTCGAAAACGGTTCACACCCTTTAGCAACTGGGTCTATGCGATTCAAGAACCGTGATGAGTTACGTTATTCAATACGGAGCGTACGTACATTTATGCCCTGGATACGTAATATATACGTAGTTACTGCAGACCAATATCCGACGTGGCTATCGGAAGAATCCGACATACAAGTTATTACACACAGCGACATTTTTCCTGACAAGTCGGTCCTACCTGTCTTTAACTCGCATGCCATAGAAGCTTGCTTGCACCGGGTGCCAGGATTGGCGGAGCACTTCTTATATTTCAACGACGATACCCTCCTTATGCGCATGCAAGATCCGCGTACCTATTTCCACGGCAACGGTGCGGCCAAATTTTTCATGTCCTCGGTAAAAATTGATACGAATAGTGCTGAGAACGAACCTCACATGTGGGCGGCGCGCAATAATAGAAAAATCCTATTTAGGGACTTCGGCAAAGTAATTACTCGTGGCATGCTACACACGCCATATCCCCACCGGAGATCGGTGCTGTCAGAGATAGAGTCTGAATATCCTGAGGTTTTCAAAACGGTCAGAGCCTCTAGATTCCGCAGTCCTACCGATATATCCTTGCTGTCCTCGTTTGCTCAGCATTATGGATATTTCGTAAATGAATACATACCTGGGAGCATACGTTATGCGTTCTGCTCGATGGCAGATGAAGGGATTCAAGCTAAGCTGTCCATGTTGCAACAAAGTGAACGGTTTGATGTTGTTACGTTTGGCGAGGGTGAAAACTGTCTATACAGGGGAGCAAATTGACGGGATGATGGATCAGTTCTTCCGTAGTCGTTTCCCATATCCGGTCCAAGATGAGATTGGGTCGACTTCATTGACTGTAAAAGAATCGTCGGATTCGACGGAGTGAGAAAAATGCGAAATTTTCAAGCGGTGCAAAGAAGTGCAAAGCGTGTGTTGACATCGGCCAGTAGTAAAATCGGCGCGCGACTCGCTCCTGGTGTTGCTTCAGTTAAGACGCTATTTACGCGAGCTGTCTCAAGTGATTTTCGTGAACATTCTACCCTTCTTAAGCTCCCTGAGGGCTTCCGATTAGGACTAACCGCTTCTTCCTTGTCGCTTCCTGATGTATCTAAAAGTAACTTCGAACAGCTAGAGATGGCACTGAAATCGTGTGCTATCGACTATTGGGTGTTGAATGTTGATCCTTCGGGCTCCATGCAGTTGAATATAATGACCGATGATTTCGATCGATTTATTCGTAATATAGTGAACGCTGTCGATTTCAAGCACTGGTATTATCAGATGCTCAATGATAATGGCAAAACGTCAAGTTCCACCGAATTATTGCATGCCATGGGTTCTGATACCAGTAAGATAAACGGTGTTCGACTATTTCAGTATGTTGCTCCTTCAGTAGAATCATTCTTCTTCGCTGGGGCGGCGCAAGGTGTCGATGTAGTACGTTGGCGGGTCAGCGATGCGAACGGTGGAATCACGAGTGAGATATGGAACCCGAAATGCGTAGAACTTCCTAACCCAAAAGCAAGTCATAACGAGTTCTTGGATGCCCTGGCTCGAGCGAATGGAGCCTCCGGTCATCATTTTTCCTGCCCAGTTGACGCAGTAATCACTTGTAGATGGTAACGACAAGAATTGGTTGAAGCGGAAAAATGCTGCTCTTGGCCTTGAGACGGAGCGGTTGGTCCAGGACGCGACGGATGCGTCTAGATTTGAGCCACTCGATGAGTTGAAATATTGCTTAAGGGCAATCGAACAGTATGCACCCTGGATTCGTAAGATTTTTCTTGTCACGGACCGTCAGACGCCAGAGTGGCTACAAGTCAAGGAAAACAACAGGCTCAAAGTTATTGATCATTCGGCAATTTGGAAGGATCCGGCAGATCTTCCGGTATTCAATTCCCATGCGATTGAAGCAAACTTACACCGTATAGATGGCCTCGCTGAACACTTCTTGTATCTGAATGATGACATGATCCTGACGGCACCCGTCTCTCCGGATACCTTTTTTCATCCGAGCGGGGTGACTAAGGTGTTTTATTCGAAAGCTTTGGTAGATTTCAAGGATTTATCGGATCAAGACAATGTGTCGACGGTGGCAGCCAAGAATGCGCGAACAATTTTGCATTCTAGGGGGTTTCCTATTATGAATCGAAAGTTCTTTCATACGCCGTATGCGTTTAATCGAAGTATTTTGGAGAAGATTGAGCAGGAATTTGCCGATATTTCTGAACGTGTTAGCGCAACAAAATTTCGGTCTCTAGACGATGTAGCGTTTGCCGGTTCGTTCTATTTTAATTACGCATTGGCGGTCGGTGCCGCCGTGCCCGGAAAGATTCGTTATGATTACATTGATCCCGCTGATTCGGGGGCATTGGATCGACTGGACCGGATCATCAGAAAAAGACACACGCAGTGCATCGTCGTAAATGATGGTTCGCAGGCCGTTTCCCCCGAAGAGCGCGAGATTATAAAGAAGGTCATCCCTGCTCGCTTGAGTCAGCTTCTTCCCGTGAAATCTTCATTTGAGCTTTAACGCCTAGTT
>NZ_BAXF01000004.1:0-31065 GCF_001310435.1 Arthrobacter sp. JCM 19049
GATTCCTGGGGCCCCGGCCCGCCCTCGCCCCCGATTCGGGCAACAGTGCCGGAACCGGGAACTTGGGGGCCGAAACCTGGTGGAATGCTGGCGGGTGCCGCAGGTCCTTGCGGAATTAGCTGGCCATCGCGTACTGGCGGGCCGGCTTGTCCAGGTAGCGCAGGTAGGCGTTGGAGGTCAGGAACGTCGGGAAGTCGTCGCGCAGCGAGCAGGCCTCGAAGATCTCCATGGCCTCCTCAAAGCGGTCACCTTCGAAACGCTCAATCTTCTCCATGGTTTCCTCGGCCAGTTCGCTCACCCAATGCCGGGTGACCACTTCGCCCTCGTCGGTGATCGCCGACTGGTGGATCCACTGCCACAGCTGGGAACGGGAGATCTCCGCGGTGGAGGCGTCCTCCACCAGGTTGCGGATGGTCACCGCGCCGTTGCCGCGCAGCCAGGACTCGATGTAGCGAATGCCGATCTCCACGTTGTCCCGGATCCCGGTTTCGGTGATGCGCCCACCCAGCCCGGAAACGTTCAGCAGCTCGGAGGCCGAGGGCTGCACATCCTCACGCAGCCTGGAGACCTGGTTCGGGTTCTCGCCCAGCACGTTGTCATAGGCCTTCATCGCCACCGGCACCAGGTCCGGGTGCGCCACCCAGGAGCCGTCAAAGCCCTCGGCCGCCTCACGGGACTTGTCCGCGTTGACCTCGGCGAAGCCTGCTCGTTAATGCGCGGATCCTTGCGGTTGGGCACGAACGCGCTCATCCCGCCGATCGCCAGCGCCCCGCGGCGGTGGCAGGCGCGCACCAGCTGCTCGGTGTAGGCCCGCATGAACGGGCTGGTCATGGTCACCGAGTCGCGGTCGGGCATCACGAAGCGGGCGCCGCGGGAACGGAAGTTCTTGATGATCGAGAAGATGTAGTCCCAGCGCCCGGCCACCAGGCCGGCCGAGTGGTCGCGCAGCTCATAGAGGATCTCCTCCATCTCAAACGCGGCGGTGATCGTCTCGATCAGCACGGTGGCGCGGATGGTGCCCTGCTCGATGCCCAGCAGGTCCTGGGCCAGGATGAACACGTCGTTCCACAGCCGCGCCTCGGCGTGGTTCTCCAGCTTCGGCAGGGAGAAGTACGGGCCGCGCCCGGCGGCGATCAGGCGCTGGGCGTTGTGGAAGAAGTGCAGTCCGAAGTCCACGAACGCGCCGGCGATCGGCTTGCCGTCGATGAGCATGTTCTTCTCCGGCAGGTGCAGCCCACGGGGGCGAACCACGATGGTGGGCAGCTCGCGCAGCTCGGTGCTGTGTGGGGTGAGCACGGTGCCCTCCACGGTGGTGTAGTCAATGGTCCCGTCCAGCACCCGGCGCAGGTTCACCTGGTTCTTGATGACGTTCGCCAGGTGGGGGAGCACTGGTCCTCCATGTCGGCCATCCACACCTTGGCGCCGGAGTTCAGTGCCTGATGGTGGACTTGCGGTCGATGGGGCCGGCGATCTCCACGCGGCGGTCCTCCAGGCCCGGTGCGGCCGGGGCGACCTGCCAGCTGTTGTCTTCGCGGATATGGCGGGTGGAATCCAGGAACTTCGGGTCGTGGCCGTTGGCGATGCGGGCCCGGTTCAGCTGGCGGCGCTGCATCAGTTCCACCGGCGGGATTCAAATGCCTGGTGCAGCTTGGCGATGAAATCCAGTGCGTCGGCGGTCAGGATCTGTTCCTGATAGCGCACCGGGGAAGCGGTGATGGACACGGTGTTCAAAGTGATTGGGGAGTTCATGGCTGCATATCCTTAAAGACTTAATGGCTGGTGGGGCCCGTGGGCCCCGGCAACCGTTGACGACTGGTGTTGAGTTTGTCGGCTGCCGGGGCGTTTCAGACCCCACCAAGCTCGAAAAGTGAGCCGGTTTAGTGGAATTGGCCTTCTTCGGTGGATCCCACCAGGGCCAGGGTCGAAGCGTTCGGGTTCAGGGTGGTCGAAATGTCATCGAAGTATCCGGTGCCGACCTCACGCTGGTGCCGGGTGGCGGTGTAACCGCGGTCCTCGGCGGCGAACTCGCGCTCCTGCAGGTCGACGTAGGACTTCATGCCGTCCCGGGCGTAGCCGTGGGCCAGGTCGAACATCGAGTAGTTCAGGGCGTGGAAGCCGGCCAGGGTGATGAACTGGAAGCTGAAGCCCATGGCGCCCAGCTCGCGCTGGAACTTGGCGATGGTCGCGTCGTCCAGGTGCTTCTTCCAGTTGAACGACGGCGAGCAGTTGTAGGCCAGCATCTGATCCGGGAACTCGGACTTGACCGCTTCGGCGAACCGACGGGCCACTTCCAGGTCGGGGGTGCCGGTTTCCATCCAGATCAGATCCGAGTAGGGCGCGTAGGCCTTGGCCCGAGCGATGCACGGCTCGAGACCATTCTGCACCTTGTAGAAGCCTTCCGCGGTGCGCTCGCCGGTAATGAACTGCTGATCGCGTTCATCCACGTCCGAGGTGATCAGGGTGGCGGCCTCTGCATCGGTACGGGCGATGACCACGCTCGGGGTGCCGGCGACGTCCGCTGCCAGGCGGGCGGCGTTCAAGGTGCGGATGTGCTGCTGGGTGGGGATCAGGACCTTGCCGCCCAGGTGGCCGCACTTCTTCTCGCTGGCCAGCTGGTCTTCCCAGTGCACGCCTGAGGCGCCAGCCGCAATCATCGACTTCATCAGTTCGTAGGCGTTCAGCGGCCCTCCGAAGCCGGCTTCGGCGTCGGCGACGATCGGAACCAGCCAGTCCTCGACGGTCTTGATGTCTTCGGAAAATTCGATCTGGTCGGCGCGCAACAGGGCATTGTTGATGCGACGCACCACCTGCGGCACCGAGTTGGCTGGGTACAGCGACTGGTCCGGGTAGGTGTGGCCCGAAAGGTTGGCATCCGCGGCGACCTGCCAGCCGGAAAGGTAGATGGCCCGCAGTCCGGCCTTGACCTGCTGGACCGCCTGGTTGCCGGTCAGGGCGCCCAGTGCGTTCGTGTAGCCGCCGGTCGGGGTTTCTTCAGTCAGCTGCTTCCACAGCTTTTCCGAACCGCGTTTGGCCAGTGTATGCTCCTCTTGGACTCGGCCTGGAGCTTGACGACCTCGGCTGCCGAGTAATCACGGGTGGTCCCCGCCCAGCGCGGGTTGTTTGCCCAGTCATTCTCAAGGGTTGCAATCCGGTTCTCGGTGGTGTTCTGATCGGTCATGTCCTGCTCCTTCGTCAGCTGTCGTCCTCTACCGGTGATGCTCCGGTCTTGCCGGATCTTGCCGGTGGACTTCCTCGTGACAACTACTTTTCCCTAGGGGCAAGAGTGTTGGTAGAGGTTATCCAAGGAAAGATCTTCGATTATTGATGGCGTGAGAAGAACTAGTCTTTTTCGCTTATCTATGAGGTGGTTCTTGAAGGACGTGCGATTTTTGAGGATTCACCCCAGAAGAACCGGCAAATTATAGATTTCAGGGTCTTTTTGCAAGCGCAACGTCGTGCGATTCTTGGATAAGAGGGAACCGCTTGCAGTGGTGGTACAGAACTGCGCGCAAGAAGCCGCCCGGAAGTTTGCGATGTGTCGGAACTCCAAAAAGCCTCCCGGCTATACAACCGAGGTATAGCGAATGCATGGCCATGCAGTGGAATGGGTCGGCAATTCCGACCGTAGACGGCCCTTATTCCCAGGCGCGTGCTTAACTCTGAGTGCGGGTTCGCAGGGGTAGCGAGGTGCTGTTTACCCGTTTCGGTCCAGAGAAACGACGGCGAGCGTCCCCCGCCCGTGTAATCTAACGCCTTCTGACTCGCTACCGATGACCGTGTCACGCAACATCATGCGGGACTCGTTATCGGCGGTATTCACGATGGCCTGTCCTTGGATGAGGACGCCGAGTTGCCCGTCAAATAGATATTGCTCGCGGTTTTTGGACAGTTCGACCAGGCGGACGACACCGCTTACCTTGGATGTGTCATGCGCCAGATGAAGAATCAGCAGTTGTTCCGTGGGGCGGGTGGCTTCGATTGATGACCTATCGGCAAGAGTAAGAGGTCGAAATAATTCAAGGCCTTGACTCTTTCCCTCAACCTTTAGCTGGAGGAACTCGCCTTCGATAATAGTCACAGTCTGTCGGAGCATTGACGTCTCAAAAATACCAGCGCGTTCTACGGACCGAACCGAAAGAAACCATGATGTCTCGTCATTCGATGATGGCACTAGTAGTCCCTTCTGGGAGACTGTTCCAGTGGCTATTTGTCGCATGTCCCCCAACTCCCACGACCGCTTTGTGCTGGTGGCAAGTGGAATGATTGAACCGGGCGTGTATGACGAGACGTTTTCGCTCATGGTACGAGTCTAAGGGTCGTAGTTTGAGTCGGGGTACCGGCGGAGAACGACAAAGAAGCGCACACGCAGAGATCTCCGGCACCTTAGGTTACCGGCCTACTCGATGCGGACTCGGTCCTAAAGGACTCACGAGGCGAAGACTATAAGCGTGTTCCGGTTTTCCGGGACCTGGAGCTCCTGCCATAGTCACCTTGTAATTTCAGGGATTCTTTGACGGCGTACGCACCGCAGATATTCAAGGTCGGCAACGAAATTACCAAAGGCTGGAAAGTATCTCAGTTCTTTCCTAGACTGTGCGTGTGACGACTACCACATGGAGCGGGCAGGTTCCCGGTGAATCAGACGATTCCGAACGCGCAGAGCTAGATTCCATCGCGCTTGGACGAAGGATTCGGCACCTTCGGAAGCAAAAGGGCTTCACCCTCGATGATGTTTCCGGACTCGTGGATACAGCACCTAGCCAGCTGTCGCTCATTGAAAACGGCAAACGGGAACCGAAGCTTTCACTTCTTAGAACTTTGGCCCGAGCCTAGAAGTCGGTATCGATGACCTTCTTGGTACTGAGCCGCCCTCCAGAAGGGCAGCACTCGAAATCGAACTGGAGCGGGCTCAGCGAGGGCCCTTATATCAATCGTTGGGCCTGCCGACGGTCCGCGTTAGCAGCACGCTATCCATGGATGTGCTGGAATCCTTGGTGGGGCTGCAACGAGAACTGGAACGACGACTTAATGAACAAGCAGCGACACCGGAGGAGGCGCGGCGGGCGAACACCAAACTTCGTGAAGAGATGCGGCAACGAAACAACTACTTCCCGTCCTTAGAGGAAGAAGCCAGCTCGTTGCTGAAAGCAATCGGTCAAACCGAGGGACCGCTGTCAACACATCAGATTACCGATATCGCGAGTCACCTGGCTTTACACTCCACAATGTGTCTGACCTCCCTCACTCGACACGATCCGTAACCGACCTGAAAAACAAGCGCATTTACTTGACACAGTCGTCTCGGTCGGAGTTCAGCACACGTTCGGTCCTTCTGCAGGCTTTCGGACATCAGGTACTTGGGCATCAAACGCCGAAGGACTACGCCGAATTTCTGAGACAACGAGTTTCTACCAATTACTTTGCTGCAGCGCTGATGATGCCCGAAAAAGCTACTGTCGATTTTCTGCAACGCGCAAAGGAAGCCCGCGAAATCGCAGTGGAAGATATCCGGGACGCTTTTGCTGTTTCCTACGAGACGGCAGCTCACCGTTTCACCAATCTTGCGACAGAACATCTGGGAATTCCGGTGCATTTCCAGAAGGTGCACGAGTCAGGCATCATTCACAAGGCGTATGAGAATGACGGCGTGAATTTTCCGCAGGATCACATTGGCGCGATCGAAGGGCAGTCGGTGTGCCGGTACTGGACCAGCCGAGAAGTCTTTAACGTTCCAGACCAGTTCAGTGCATTTAACCAATACACGGATACGATTGCAGGAACGTTCTGGTGCACGGCGCGTACCGAGCGTTCGACCAGCGGCCGATTCTCGCTGAGTATCGGGGTTCCATACGTCCATGTCAAATGGTTTCGCGGCCGCGATACAACTGAGCGATCAACTTCAACCTGCCCAGACCCTTCCTGCTGTCGTAGGCCCCCTCACGATCTGCAACAAGAGTGGGCAGGGCAGGCATGGCCAAGCGCCCGAGCTCAGACTCATCTTTTGGCAGCGATGCCGCAGGGCGCATTCCCCGGTGTTGATGAAACAGAGGTTTACGCCTTCCTCCATCATCATGCGCAAATCAAGTGACCTAGCACCGTCAGACATCTCGTTAGAAGGAAGTGAAGCTTGAAGTATGTAATCGGTTGTACCGATGATGAACGGGGACGAGCCGCGATTTCGCTGGCTTTGACCTTGGCCCGTTCCCTGGCTGAGCTTGATCAGGTGGAGCTGGAACTTGTGCACATCATTCACGGTGTCTCCCCGGAAGATGCGTCTACCCAGAGCGAGAAGGTGTTTCAGCAGTACCAGCTTGAAACTGCGCAAACATGGATGAAGAGGTCCTTGGACCTGGTACCTTCGTCGATAAACGCTCAGACCCGGGTCCGTTTCGCAGACTCGATGGCTCAAGGGCTGTTGGAGAGTGTTTCCAGTTTTAACGCCGACCTGGTCGTTATTGGCGCAGCGAGTCATGGCCCACTGCGGCGTTTTACTGTCGGAAGTGTTGCCAATGCCCTTCTGCATTCATCACCGGTTCCGGTGGCTTTGGCACCAACAGGATATCTTCCGCCGCGTCACCTCACACGTTTTACCTGCGGTGTGGGACTGCGTTCCGGATCTGATGCCGTCTTAGACGTAGCCGTTGAAGCCGCAGCGTTACGCCATGTTCCGTTGCGTCTCGTGTCGTTGGTTGCCTTGGATCTCAGCGCCGCGCGTAAAGTTGGCAATTTGCAACAACGAGCGCAGGCGCATGCCACACGAATGCTCAATCAGCCGTGGCGGCCGTAGCCCATCGAACTCTCGTAACTGCCGAAGTGGCTCAGGGAAAGACGATTGAGGCGGCTATTGAGCAGTTGGAATGGGACGAATCCGAAATTGTTCTCATCGGTTCCAGCCGTCTGGCCGAGCGGAGCACGATTTTCATGGGAACAACCGCCAACAAAATGCTCCGGGCTCTTCCTGTGCCCATGGTGGTAGTTCCCCGGTACCACCTGAGCAGAAATTCCACACACTCAATCCAGCTCTGAGTGACGCTGACATGACGAATAACTCTCAGAAACCTGCTCCTGAAGTGTATGAGCAGATTCTTGCCCCAATTTCAATCAGTTCCGAGGTCGGAGAGCCGCTATACCGGCAGTTGCGTCGAGCTCTAGAGCATCAGATCCGCGTGGGCGGCTTTGCTTCAGACGCTTCTCTGCCTTCTTCCAGGGAGCTTTCACGCGAGCTCGGGTTGTCACGAAACACAGTAAATGCGGCCTTCCAGGAGCTGCTGGCCTCTGGAATCATAGAATCCCACGCTCGACGCGGCTATTTCATCAATGCTCAGATCTTAGACGCCTCTGCGCCTTTGCCCCACAACGCGGCTGTTGGCCCCACGGCCATCGACTGGAGTCAGCATATTCGTCCGCGCGTAGGCGCAGACAGGCCCGAGATCACCAAGGTAAGCAATTGGCGAGAACACCGCTATCCGTTTGTCGCCGGGCAGGTTGATGAACGCGATTTCCCGCGTTTGGCGTGGGCTCGGGCATTGCGGGAAGCGCTGGATCCACCACACTTGCATTACTCCTTACGCGACTCTGTCGATGAGGATGACCCTTACCTGATTGATGTTCTGTGCCGCAGAGTGCTACCGTCCCGCGGGATTGTTGCCGAGCCCAAGAACGTACTTATAACCGCGGGTTCGCAACAAGGACTAGATCTTCTTGCCCAGACGATCATGGATAGCCGCTCAACAGTTGCCGTGGAGGATCCTGGCTACGTGGACGCTCGTCATACTTTCGCGCGTACTGGAGCTGAACTGCGCCCTCTGGCCGTAGATGAACATGGCTGATCCCGTCAGAGTCATTTGTTGGTTTGGACGCACTCTACTTGACCCCAAGCCACCATAGTCCAACGAATGTGACACTCAGCGTTAGTCGCCGCAGAACTATTTTGGATGCGACACTTTCAAGCGGAACCTTGGTAATCGAGGACGACTACGACAGCGAGTTTCGGTATCGGGGAAAACCCACTCCGGCGTTGAAAGCTCTACCTAATTCGGCGCACGTCGTTTATCTGGGATCCTTCACCAAGTTTCTCGCTCCAGGGCTTCGCATGGGGTACATAGTTGGTGACCCCGGGATCATTGCTGAGTTGAGAAGCCAACGGCGATACCGCATCCGCCATATCGCCGGGCATCCTCAGCGCGCCATGGCGATGCTGATTGACTCTGGGCAGTACCATCGAACAATTTCGCGGCGGCGCACGCAACTCCAGCGGAAATGGCGCTTGCTTGTCGAAGCACTTGAAAAGCACCTCCCCTGGGACGTGTCGGCTCCACCAGGAGGAGTCAGCGTGTGGATTAGGGGGCCGCAGGAATTGGATTGCATAGAACTTCAAGCGGCGTGCCTGAGGGAAGGAGTCGTCATCGAACGCGGTGACGTGTTCTTTGACGATCCGTCTACTCACCGGAATTTTTTCAGACTCGGGTTTGCCGCAATTGACGCAGCGGCCATAGAACCAGGGATAAGGCGACTGGCGAAAACCGTTCACGGCCTCGGCCTGTAGACCTTCTTACCGCTGGTTCTTGGAAAACCAGTGCGATCTGGGTCTAGGGCCGCGAGCCTGCTTCGGCGACAGTAGTTGGGAAGGTACCCGAGTGTGTAAAGGAGCACGCTATGACCGCCCAACAAGAAGCCGCGTTTGCGGCTAAACCCGAGGCCCAATATGGGCGTGGACAGCGAAATGCCGATATCGATTTGGCTGCCATCAGTAAAAACGTTTCTCTTCTGAGCCAGTTTGCCGCGCAATCCAAGGTGATGGCCGTGCTAAAAGCCGATGCCTATGGTCATGGGTTGATTCCCTCGGCCGAGGCTGCGTTGCGGGGCGGTGCGGATTTTCTGGGGACTGCCGTTCTGGAGGAGGCGTTCGCTTTGCGAGACGCGGGTATCGAGGCGCCGGTTTTCGCATGGCTGGCGGCACCAGGCGCAGATTTTGTCACCGCACTCTCCAAGCAGATCGATGTAGCGGCTTACAACATCGAACAGCTAGCAGAAATCATCAAAGCCTCCCGAGAAGCCGGAGCCACTGCCCGTATTCACCTGAAAATCGACACCGGCATGTGGCGGGGTGGCGCCGACGCAACGACATGGCCTCAATTATGCGCAGCCGCCCGCCGTGCAGAAGCTAACGGGGTTGTCCGCATCGTTGGGGTATGGTCCCATCTGGCTTGTGCCGATGAACTCGGGCATCCTTCCATCGACGCTCAGCTTTCCAACTTTCGTCGAGCAATAGCCGTCGCACGAGATCTGGGGCTCAGACCAGAGCTTTGCCATATTGCAAATTCTGCCGCAACCCTGTCCCGCCCCGATGCCCATTTCGACATGGTGCGCACCGGGTTAGCCGTCTATGGCATCAACCCATTGCCCCGTGAAGCCCGAACTTCACGGATGCAACTACATCCGGCCATGAGATTGAGCGCGAAGATCGTGAACGTGAAGTCAGCGCCTGCTGGAGCAGCTGTCAGCTACGGGGCGACCGAGAAAACCGCTCGAGCCACGCGGCTGGCTGTCGTGCCTCTTGGATACGCAGATGGTGTGGTTCGGAGTGCCAGTTCGAGGGGACCTGTGCGCATCGGGGACGAGCACTTCCGCGTTATAGGGCGCATTTGCATGGACCAGTTCGTGGTCGACGTGGGCGACTACGCGATCCAGGCGGGAGACGAAGCCGTTCTCTTCGGTTCTGCACGAGATGGCGAACCAACAGTTGAGCATTGGGCGGAAGCCGCAGGAACCATACCCTATGAGATCCTCACGGGCATTGGCGCAAGAGTCCCACGAAACTATCGAGATTCAATATCTGGTACCTAAAAACTGGCTCCATTGTGGCTCTGGGAAAGGGCCCAGCGACAAGGCAGAGTGATATTCACCACATCAAATCTTGGTAGTTGTTAGTGAATCTAACGCTGGCAGGATCAGATCTTCATCAAGGAGGAAAGCAATGACCGCTTCAGACATCCGCAATCGTGCCCAGCAGCACCTCTACCCGCACTTCACTGCCGGCCAGGTGTGGAATGACAAGAATCTGCCGATTATCGTCAAGGGCGAAGGAAGCTACTTATTCGACGAGTCCGGGGAACGCTACCTCGATGGCTTGGCAGGGCTTTTCTGCGCGAACATCGGTCATGGTCGACAGGACATTCCGAAGGCCGCCTATGAGCAGATGTCCGAACTGGCCTACTGGACGAACTGGGGTTCAGCTCACCCTGCAGCGGTGGAGGCAGCGACTCGTATTGCCAACTTGGCTCCGGGTGACCTGGATGTAACGTTCTTCGTCAACTCCGGCTCTGAGGCCGTGGAATCGGCGATCAAGTTCGCGCGCCAGTACCACCGCAGCCAGGGGCAGCCCGAGCGAACCAAGATCATTGCTCGCAACATGGCCTACCACGGCACCACCCTTGGTGCGCTGGCAGTAACGGGAATCCCGGCCTACAAGGAACCTTTCGGCAACTTGATGCCCGGTGTGTTCCATGTTCCAAATACTCTGGGAGAAACGATTCCAGAAGGCGGAAGCGCCGCAGACCTGCCCTCGGTTCAAGCGATTCGGCAGGTCATTGAGGAGCAGGGCGGTCACACGATCGCGGCCTTGTTCGCCGAACCAGTTCAGAACTCGCGCGGTGCCTTGGTGCCCCCGGCCGGCTACTGGCAGGAACTGCGAAAGATCTGTGATGAGCATGGAATCCTGCTGGTCGCGGACGAAGTCATTACCGGCTTCGGTCGACTGGGCGAGTGGTTCGGTAGCATCAAGTTTGATGTGGTCCCTGACATGATTACCTTTGCAAAGGGATCCACAAGTGGCTATGCGCCACTCGGGGGAGTGATCATTCGCAAGCCGCTGGCCGATGGCATGCTCGCCAGTCCGCAGGCGGGGATCTTTACACATGGCGCCACCTGGGGCGGTCACCCCGTGTCGACTGCCGTGGCCGTGGCCAACCTGGATGCTCTGAAGGAAGAGAACATTACAGGCAACGTTCGTAGCCTCGAGCCTTACTTCCAGAATGGACTGAACCAGCTGGTCGATGCCCATTCGAGCATCCGAGAATACCGTGGTGCGGGATTCTTCTATGCAATCGAACTGATGGGTGACCGGAACACTGGACGAGAACTGACTGAGGAAGAATCCAAGCACCTGCTGACCCAGGTGATGCCGAAGGCGATGCGGGAAGTCAATCTCATTACCCGCCCGGACAACCGGGGCGCCACCATGCTGGTGCTCTCTCCGCCGCTGGTCGCCGACCAGGACGTTCTGGATGACTTGCTGGGCAAGGTGGATCATGTGATGAGTGCAGCCGATCAGTACTTGCGCACTAACGTGCAATCGCTGGCAGGCGTCTAAGCGCGGGACCGCAGGAAGGACCATTCCATGGCCAGCACCATTGTGGATCTCGCCGGCATTGACCAGATGCTTCTACAGCGTTTCGAACAAGCTCTTGCCTACCGGAGCATGCATCGCATCATCTTGCCGGAAGGACAAGATGAACGGATACAGCGCGCTGCGGATATCTTGAGCGGACTGGGTGCCCAACCAGTCTTGCTTCAGGCGCCCGCCGCAGCGGTCGGGAACTGTTCGATACGCGAACTGCGCACGTCATCGGTTGAGGAGCACCTGCGTTCCTCGCTGGAACCACGCGGTGCAGAAGCGGTGGACCAGGCCTTGCGAGACCCGGTGGCGCTGGCCATGGCGAAGGTCGCATGTGGAGAAGGAGAAGCTGTTGTGGCGGGGGCAACCCTGCCCACGGCAGACATCATGCGTTCCGCATTTCGTGTCGTCGGACCGGCAGAAAAAGGGGCGACCGTATCGTCCTGCTTTCTGATGCGCTTGACGTCTGGACAGTATCTTGCCTACGGCGATTGCGCGGTGGTACCCGACCCCGAGGTCGAACAACTGGCTCGGATCGCCATCGATACTGCCGGTACGTTTCAAGCAATAACAGGCACAACACCTCGGGTTGCAATGCTTTCCTTCTCCACAGCCGGAAGCGCCGAGCATCCGAGTATTAGGACGGTACGTGAAGCCACGAAATTGGTACGCCAATGGCGCCCCAGCCTATGCGTAGATGGTGAACTTCAGTTTGATGCGGCAGCGGATTCCGCTGTCGCAGCCGCTAAGGCACCACAATCTGAAGTAGCCGGAAGAGCCAACGTGTTTATATTCCCGAACCTGGCGGCCGGGAACATCGGATATAAAATCACTCAGCGGTTAGCCGAAGCGCAGGCCTACGGGCCGATCCTTCAGGGCCTGGCCGCGCCGGTCAATGACTTGTCCCGTGGGGCGAGCGTCTCAGACATCGTAAATGTCTCCCTTATCAGCTTGGTGCAGTCTCTGCCTTCACCGCCCGCCGAGGCGTGAAGGAGTAAGAGTCAGTCCAAAGAAGTGCAGCACCACTTGAGATCGAGGTAAAAATGAAGGCGACTACTACAAGCAACACCAGCCAACCGGCGAGACCTTCCGGAATCGCTATGGAATCCGCGTCAGGGGGAGAACAGCCCGAACGCCTAGCCAAAACACTTAAGGCCCGGTGGGTCTGGGCAATTGCTCTGGGATCTGCCGTCGGATGGGGCGCGTTTATTTTGCCCACTGACTGGCTCGCGATCGGCGGACCCGTCGGAGCTTTGAGCGGCTTCATGATCGGTGGAGCGCTGATGATTCTTATCGCCGTCAGCTATGGCTTCCTGATCAAGTCCTTCCCGGTTTCCGGTGGTGAGCTAGCATTCGCGCTTGTCGGTTTCGGACGTACACACGCGTTCTTCTGCGGCTGGTACCTGACCCTGGGGTATACCTGTATTGTGGCCCTGAACGCTTCAGCCATGGCCTTGCTTTTCCGCAAGCTCATGCCGGACGTAGTGCAGCAGGGATACCTCTACACCGTGGCCGGATGGGACGTGTACATCGTCGAGGTAGCCATCTCGTTGACTGTGCTGATCGTCTTCGCCCTGCTCAACATTCGAGGCACAGCGCTGTCGGGCAGAATTCAATTCATCGCCTGCGTCATCATGCTGATAGCGGTGGCGTGCATCCTGGTCGGCGTCCTGGCCAGTCCACAGGCAGTACTGAGCAACGCTACCCCCGCGTTTCCCGCTGAAGTGAATCCAGTTGCCGCTATTGCCGCGATCGTCGCCATCGCGCCTTGGGCATTTATCGGATTTGATAATGTGCCTCAGGCGGCCGAAGAGTTCGATTTTCCTCCGGCCAAAGCCATGCGACTGATCGTGCTGGCTCTGTTGGCTGCTGCATTGCTGTACTGTGCAATGATTGCGGCAGTTGCTTTCAGTGCACCTTGGGAGCTTGGCAAATGGGACTTCGGCCTGGGGTAGCGCCGATGCTTTGACCGCGGTCATGGGCGGTGTAGGAATGCTGATGCTGACCATCGGCATCACCATGGGCGTCAGCACGGGACTGAACGGTTTCTACGTATCGGCCAGTCGCATCCTGCTGGGCATGGGGCGCGCGCAGATGATTCCGGCAGTGTTTGCCCGACTTCACCCCAAGTACAAGACCCCCCACTACGGAGTTCTCTTTGTGGCAGCAGTTTGCTTGATCAGCCCGTGGTTTGGCCGCGCTGCGCTTACCTGGGTAGTAGACATGTCGGCTGTCGGTGTAACGGTCGCTTACCTGTACACGTGTTTGTGCGCTTTCAAGCTTTTCCGCACGACAAATTCCAAACAGGGAATCAGCTCTCTAGGAGACGTCAACTCGACTTCAAAGAAGGTTCTCAGCCTGCTTGGGGCGATCACCTCGCTGACGTTTATGGCGTTGCTACTGATTCCTGGGTCGCCTGGAGTGCTCGGAAAGGAATCGATGATCGCGCTGGCGGTATGGACGCTGCTCGGAGTTCTGTTCTTCCTCATGCGTCGTAAGCACAATAAGACACTGAGCGATGAGCAAGTCGACATGCTAGTGCTCGGAGCACCGCGGCCAGCTGGCACGGAGCTAGCGGTCAAAGTGAAAAGGTAGGCAATCGAATAAAGGCTGACAAGGCCCGGGAAGCAACCTCGTCTTCCCGGGCCTTGTCTTGTATTCAAGGGACAAAGATGTCGGGACGCCCATCACCGGATGAGGTAAGCCTGGTGTGCTCTGTCGGTTAGCCAGCTATCTTTCTCACCTCCGCATTGTCCTGCGCAGAGATCCCTCTCATGAAAATGGTTTGACGTGCTTCCAGTATGCGGGCTTGTCGTGAGTGAGATTCAGGCAACGGAAGCCTTTTCTCTGGCGTGGTCACGCGAGCCTACGAATGTGCCATTGGGTTCGGCCCTCACCAAGTTGCCGAAGAACTATTTGGCCAGCCTCCGTTTTTGAATCTGGACGCCGTTCCTTTGACCGCATAAATTAACCTGGGAAACAGCGTGCCGAGGGTAAGCATTCTTCTCGGGCGGGCTCAATGGGCCGGGAGCGGCTGGCTTTTCAGGCAACGCAATTTCGCCCGCCTGAACGGCAGCATCTAGCGGACAGCCTGAATTGCGATAACTTAGGTTTTTTGGAAGACCCATTCTCCTATAGATGACGAGAGCGCAACAGTGTCTACTGGATCTCCAACGGGTACGAATGACAGCAGGAAGTTGAATTCAGCGGAGGGTGGGAAGCCTTGCCAGGAGCGACAAGAAGGCACGGATCCCGCGGTCGCTGGAAAGCTCACAGTCTTCAATTACTACTGCCTGATCACCGAAATACGGGCTCATGTCTAATCCCAAACCTATTCCTGCGACACTTGTTCGGCTAGTATTGGCGCGCCTGATCACCTCAACCAGATCCTGGTGGAGGTAGGATGCGCCGTTCGTTTGTGTCGTGGCGGTATCCGATGGACTTCCATCTGAAATGACGATAAGAACTCGACGTTCTGCGGCATTTTCGGATAGACGATGTAGGGCCCATCTCACAGCTTCACCGTCTACGCCCTCCTTGTAGAGAGGCTGGTGCAACAATGCGCCGATGCTGTTCCGGCTCGTCCGCCAGCTTGAAGTGAAGTTTTTAAAGATAAGATGGTTTATCTCGTTCAGCCGTCCCGGCTGTTGGGGTGAGCCGGCACGACGCCATTCGCTTAGCGGGCGGCCGCCATTCCAAGCTCGCGTTGTGTAGCCGAGGACCTCTACGGGAACCTCACACTGATCTAGCGCTCTTATCGTCAGGTTCAGAAACGAAGCAATCGATTTCGCATGGTGCCGCATCGATCCCGAGCAATCGATGAGAAAGCTGATCGCTGCGAATGGATGCGATGCTTCGTGTATTTCTCGAAATACTCTATGGTCGGTGGGAGAGGCAATCAACGTAGCCAACCTGCCGCCGTCAATCAAGCCTCGTTCGGCACCCCCATACCAGCCATCCGGTGTGGGATAGCAGAAGATCGCTCGCAGGCCCGTGCGAGGAATCTGTGGTTTATTCCAGATTGAGAAGCTAAATGCGCGATCTCCGCACCGTAGCGTTCGAGTAGCCCAGCGCGGATAAGCTGGGTTGCCGGAACAACCTGATCATACTGTCGGGTAAAGGCACGGTAGCGGGAATCCTCGCGCCCGCTCTTGGATCCAGGGTCCAATGCTGCACGTGCGACGGCAGCAGCTTCACCAGCGACATCCAGATGCAGAGTGAATCGTGAATCATCCGCTCGACGTCGTGGTGCCGGCCGACTGCCTCGATTGGAGTGGTGCGCGGCGATACTGTCGTCTACCAGTCTGGCAATACGCAGTGAGATCTGCGCGAATCGGAGCTGGTCAAAACGTGCCGGACGGAGACGGGCCGCTAAAGCCCCGATGCCGGATGGGAAAGCTATGCGCGCAGCTTCGATGGAATCTTCCATCTCTGGAGCTAGCCCGGTGCCATTGATTTTGGACCGGCAGACTTGGGCCAGTGCGAAAAGCATCTGCCCTAGCTCTGTCTCTGCCAAAGCTGACGCCTGAAACTGTGTGGTCCAACTGTGAAATCCATTGTCGAGATTTGAGCTAACGCCAGGCAACCTGTTTAGCGACTCGCACCGGAATTGCTCGAGAAGCTCGAAAATGAAACGGCCGCCCGAAGATTTCGGAAGTAGCTCTTGATGCTGTCTCATATCTGAATGACGCACCCGAAGGGCCATTCCGTCGCTAGCGCCTCGATAGGCGTGCAAATCGGAATAGCCAATTTGGGGGTAGAGATGGGCTGCGTTGATGGGAAGCATCCTGCCGGAGCTCCAGGCAGTGTTGCCACGTAACTCTAATCCGGCATCAGCACTCAGTGCCCGGAGGCAAGCGCTCTGGAGGCGTCTGATCTCCTGAGCGTGTTGGGATATGCGGGGCGGCTCCGTAGGCTGTTCAGTCATCGCTGAAGCCTTCTAAAAATCAATGGCCATAGACTCTGGCAGTTCTGTGTCAAAACAACGTTGGAAGTATTCCGCGATGAGAGAGTGTTCTGATTCATCGCACTTATTGAGGAAGGTGAGGCGAAATGCCAAAGCAGAATCGCGGAATATTTCGATGTTTTGGGCCCAAGTGATCACGGTGCGTGGCGACATGAGTGTAGAAACATCGCCGGCCGCAAACCCGTCACGCGTCAATGCAGCAACGGACACCATGGCACGAATTAGCTCCATGCCTTCCGGAGTGCGAGCCAGTTCCGGAACACGCCCCGCTACGATAGAGATCTCGTCCTCAGCCGGCAGGAAGTTGAGGCTGGCGACAACGTTCCAGCGGTCAATCTGCGCGTGATTTAAGCGCTGCACACCATGATAGAGACCGTTCAAGTTTCCCAATCCGACAGTATTAGACGTTGCGAACAACCGAAAATGCGGATGGGCTGAATGACGCGATTCTGGTCGGGCAGCACGAGTGCCCCGTTCTGCTCTAGCAGGCGTTGGATTACGAACATGACATCTGGACGACCTGCATCGTACTCATCAAGAATGAGGGCCATTGGCTGGCCCATCGCCCAAGGAATGACACCTTCTTGGAACGATGTAGTCGGCTGCCCATCACGTATCACGACGCTATCCTTGCCGACCAAATCCATACGCCCTAACTGCCCGTCAAGGTTGACTCGCATCACCGGCCAACGAAGACGCGCCGCGACCTGCTCAATGTGGCTCGACTTGCCCGTGCCATGCATCCCCTGCACCAAGACTCGCGAATCGTGCATGAAACCCGCGAGTATGGCCAATGTGGTGGGCTTATTGAACCGATAGTTCGTGTCGATTGTTGGTACATGAGGCGAGTCACCAAGAAATCGAGTCACCGTTAGGTCAGTATCAATATCGAAGAGTCTGCGCGCGCTCACGCTTTCGAATTCGTCAGTCGGTGCCGGGGCGAAGGTCGTCATCTTTACCATCCTGCAGCTAGTGGGCTGTCGTCTTCTTCCAAATCCTCAATTCGCGCAATATCTGCGGCTGCTTGCTGTACCAACGGCAGTAGCTGTTCCAGATCCGATGCAGATTTGCGCATTACCGGTGCCTGAATAGCGACGCACATATTCGAGCGTCCTGCCGCGTTCGGAACTAAGACCGCGAGACACACTAGGCCGTTCAAGAATTCTTGACGGTCGAGTGCATAGCCCTGCTGACGAACGAGTGCCAGCTCGGATTCCAGTGCCTCAAAATCGGTCAGCGTTTGCTCCGTGTACCGAGGTAGGCGACCCGTGCCGAGTAGACGACGGCGCTGCGCAGGGCCAAATTGAGCGATGATGAGCTTTCCACTCGCTGAACAGTGCGCCGGAACGCGAGAGCCCGGGCCGAGGTGTACGCGAATTGGTTCAGAAGTTTCGACGCGATCTAGATAGATCACCTCGTTGCCGGAGAGGGCAGTGATATTGCAGCTTTCGCCGATGCGGGACACTAGGTCCTGCAAGATCGCGTTACGCGCACCTTTGCGTGTGTCATTAAGTAAAACGTCCTCGGCAAGACGCCGCATTCTTGCTCCCGTGGCGTAATGGCGTCCATCGCTGTGCCGAGTTAGCAGATCCGCGCTTTCCAGCTGCTGCAACATCCGGTGCAATGTCGGCTTAGGCAGACCGGTCTGATCGACAAGTGATTGCAGCGTAAATAGCTGATCTCGGCTTGTGATGAGTTCCAGTAAGGCGAACAAGCGTAGTGCCGGCGTCTCGCCCTGTACCGACCCCTGCGCCCCGAGCGAAGGCTCGGTGAGATTGTCCATGGTGGGACTCCTCCCGATTCGAAGTTTCATTAAATACTAGCATTCAAAACAAAAAGCTGAACAGGTCTTGACGAATGTGACTCAGCTCGCATAGCTTTGGTGTCAATCCCATTTTCTATGGGAAAACGCACCATTTCTGAGATGCAGAAAGTATGTTCACTGAAGGGGGCAACATGTCCGAACAGATCATTGAATCCCAGCGGGTTGAGGCGGACGACGCGAGCGCGCAGACAGCGCCGGTCGCCAAGCGCGAAGCGGTCAAGGGAGTGCAAAAGATGACGCCGTCTGAGGCGTTCGTCGAAACTTTGGTAGCCAATGATGTCACCGATATCTTTGGAATCATGGGCTCAGCCTTCATGGACGCCATGGATATCTTTGCGCCCGCAGGGATTCGCCTGGTACCGGTGGTTCACGAGCAAGGCGCTGCACACATGGCTGACGGCTACGCCCGTGCATCCGGGCGGCACGGTGTAGTCATCGGGCAGAACGGCCCTGGCATCTCAAACTGTGTCACCGGTATCGCCGCTGCATTCTGGGCCCATAGCCCGGTTGTTATTGTGACTCCAGAAGCGGGCACCAACACCATGGGACTGGGTGGTTTTCAGGAAGCCAACCAGTTGCCTATGTTCCAGGAGTTCACCAAGTACCAGGGACATGTCACCCATCCCAACCGCATGGCAGAATACACGGCACGTTGCTTCGATCGGGCCATGAGCGAAATCGGCCCGACACAGCTCAACATCCCTCGCGATTACTTTTATGGCGAGTCCACGACGGAGATCCCTGAGCCACGTCGTGTCGACCGTGGAGCGGGTGGAACGAAATCGCTCGACGAGGCGGTGGAACTGCTGGCCCAGGCCAAGTTCCCCGTGATTATTTCCGGTGGGGGCGTCGTTATGGCTGACGGCGTCGAAGAGTGTAAAGCCCTCGCTGAACGGCTAGGCGCTCCGGTCGTGAACAGCTACCAGCACAACGACTCGTTCCCTGCCAGCCATCCTCTTTGGGCCGGTCCTCTGGGCTACCAGGGCTCGAAGGCGGGGATGAAGCTGATTTCCCAAGCTGACGTCGTCCTCGCACTGGGCACGCGACTTGGACCATTTGGCACCTTGCCGCAGTACGGCCAGGCTTACTGGCCAAACGATGCAAAAATCATTCAAGTCGACGCTGATCACAAGATGCTGGGCCTGGTTAAGAAGATCTCCGTCGGTATCTGCGGGGACGCCAAGGCTGTCGCCACGGAACTGGTCGCGCGTCTGAAGAGCCGTGCGCTTGATTCGGATGCCACGAAGGCGGAACGTGCTTCAGCTATCCGGGCTGAGAAAGAAGCGTGGGAAGAAGAGCTCTCGGCTTGGACGCACGAAAAGGATGACTATTCGCTGGATGTGATTGAAGAAGCCAAGGACGAAGACGGCAATTGGCTGCATCCTCGTCAGGTCCTGCGCGAGCTGGAGAAGGCCATGCCCGAAGACGTTATGGTTTCAACCGACATCGGCAATATCAACTCTGTGGCCCACAGCTACCTTCGTTTTGAGAAGCCACGCAGCTTCTTTGCGCCGATGTCCTTTGGCAACTGCGGCTACGCGCTGCGACGATCATTGGAGCTAAGGCAGCCGCGCCTGAACGACCGGCGATTGCTTACGCAGGGGACGGCGCGTGGGCCATGAGCATGGGAGAAGTTCTGACGCGGTCCGCCACGATATCCCTGTCACTGCGGTTGTATTCCGGAATCGGCAGTGGGGTGCAGAGAAGAAGAACCAGGTGGAGTTCTACGGGCGCCGCTTTGTTGCAGGCGAACTCGACAACGGCGAGAGCTTTGCAGAGATGGCTCGCAGCATGGGCGCTGAAGGAGTCGTAGTCGACAAACTCGAGGATGTCGGACCCGCACTCCAAGCTGCCGTGGATGCACAAATGAACGACGGCAAGACCACTGTCATCGAAGTGATGTGCACCCGAGAATTGGGTGACCCGTTCCGCCGTGATGCGCTGTCGACTCCAGTGCGCCACCTCGAGAAGTACAAGGACTACGTATAAAAGGAGACCGAATATAAGCAGCGAATAATCTGCAATAAGCGGCCCGACTAGAGGCTCTGTACACCGGGTAATGGGTGTCCTGTCACTCTCCCATTAGGGGAGGGCCAGGACACCCATTGCCTTTACCCTCGGGCCCAAAAAATAGTTACAGCAGAAACTGGTCGATGAAGTTGGAGGCAAGCGGAGCGAGCAGGGCTCCATCTTGCTCGACCGAGCGCCCGGAGTATGCCGTCTTGAAGGAATGATCGCCGCCTTCGATCCATTGCAGTGTTGCCCTTGCGCCAAGTTTTCCGACCACATCCTCGAGCAGCTGCGGTGTTGCAAATGGGTCCTTGGTTCCCTGCAAGAACAACATTGGGGTGTCCAGACCGTACAGATGCTCATCGCGCAGTTTTTCGGTCTTCTTTGGTGCGTGCAGCGGATAACCAAGGAAGATGAGGCCTGGAGTCTGCATCCCTTCGGCCACCGCTGCCGACGCCATGCGCCCACCGAAGGACTTGCCAGCGGCGAATACGGGAAGACCTGCGGCAAGATTTTCAGCAGCCCATTCCCTTACCCGTTTCCACACTTCTACTGCTCGGGGAGCGCGGTCCGGAAACTTCTTGCCCGCATCTATGTATGGAAAATTAAAGCGCAGCGTGCTGATCCCAAGTCCGGGCAACGCAGTGGCAAACCCGGACATAAACGGGTGGTCCTTGCCCGCGCCTGAGCCGTGAGCGACGATGAGAAGCGCCTTTGGATCCGTGGCTGGATCCCAGAGCGCGCTCACGGTCTCGTTGTCGAGTGGAATTCGTAGTTCTTCGCTCATGTGGTTAACCCTATGTGGCGGCATTGACGTCGTAAGGTCGTGGAGTAGAGCATTACTGGGTCCATTGCTCGCGCGTTCCCGTGCTGGATTCCTTCCCGTTTTCAGTTTTTACAGTCAACTTCTCCACGGCCTCACTACTATGAGCCTTCTTGTTGATATTCAGAATCATGTTGCCGGAGACAAAATCGACACCGGGGATTCTTGCAGTGTTGTAGGTGTTGTTTTGCCATTTTCCGTCCGCCAAGGTCACCAAGAGCTCTCCGCGTGCAGGCGCCTCAACGGATGCAATGTACGCGTGAGGATCGGTGGGAATGCAGGACCGATAATCGTCCAACTTCTTGATGTTCTTTCCGCAGAAGGACTCGTACGTATCATTCATGCTGTCGAGCCACTGCGCGTATTTTTCTTCGGCCCAATTCTCCAGGTCGGCCGGATCCGCTCCGGTGCGCGCACGAGAGTAGGTTCCGCTTTTTGTTCCGTCCTCTGTCGTGAAAGTGACGGCTTCCAGCTCGGGAGAGGATTCTCCGATGCTCTCGAACATAACTAGTCCCATGACGCGCAGCTCATCCTCAGCGGTTTGATAGCTCTGGAACATGCCGTCCGAGTTGAACCGATAGGAATTCTCTAGGTAGACAGTGATATTGCCCGGCTCGTTAACTTTCCATGAGTTGATGAGGTTGTAGGGCGGAAGAAACCCCTTAACGGACTTGATCCCCGAATTCGCTACCCACATGGCCATCTTTTCGTCCGCCCACTCCTGGGTGGTAGCCGTCGTGGCAGGGGATGCGCCCGGACGTGACGATGCAGGATCCTCACTCTGAACGGGAGGATACGTCTGGATTCGCTGTAGCGGCAGCAGTGGACGGTGCCGCCGACGAAGGCTGGGTGACCGCTTCAGCGCTCTTCTGCGGAACCGCTGCCGTGGAACAGCCGGTGAGCAGCAGCCCGGCAACAACAAGAGACAAGGGGATAGCTGCGCGCATGAGGCCTTCAAGGTCGGGTGATGCCCGATCAGTGTAGACCGGGACCTGATAAGGAACGAAACCTGTTTGGCCACCTTCTCGCCTCGTCTCGCCACGCGGCTCTGTCCGCTGTTCCCGGCACAGCAAAACTGCCCCGCAGCCTTCGCACACAAGGTGAAAAGGACTGCGGGGCAGTTGCAGCTAGCAGCTGGCTACCGCATTCGGGTTAGACCCCGAAGTATTCGGCGGTGGTGGCGGCCGCCACCGGCTGATCCTTGCCGACCGACAGTTTCCCGTCGACGACATCGACCAGAACGGTGTCGCCCTCGCCCAGTTCGTCAGCGACCAGCAGATCCGCGATCGCGTCGTGAACCTTGCGCTGCACCAGACGGCGCAGTGGGCGGGCGCCGAACTCCGGATCGTAGCCCTCGGTTGCCAACCAGCTGGTGGCCGCATCGGTCACCTTCAGCTGCAGCTTCTGGTCGGACAGGTAGCTGCGGGTTTCCCCCAGCACCAGGGTCACGATCTGGGCAATCTCCTCCTCGCTGAGCTTGCTGAACAGCAGTACCTCATCCAGGCGGTTCAGGAACTCGGGGCGAACGAATTCGCGCACCTTGCCCATGACCTTTGCCCGGATGTCCGAGCGTTCGCTCTGCGCATTGGCGGAGGCGAAGCCCAGCGAACCGGTGCGGCTGGCCAGGTACTGGCTACCCAGGTTGCTGGTCATCAGGATCAGCGTGTTCGAGAAGTCCACGGTCCGGCCCTGGGCGTCGGTCAGCCGTCCGTCATCGAGCACCTGCAACAGGACGTTGAAGATGTCCGGGTGGGCCTTCTCGATCTCGTCGAGCAGGATCACCGAGTACGGGTTGCGCCGCACCTTTTCGGTCAGCTGGCCCGGCTCGTCGTGACCGATGTACCCCGGAGGGGCACCGATCAGCGTGCCACGGTGTGCTTCTCACCGTATTCGCTCATGTCGATACGGATCAGCGCATCGGACTTGCCGAACAGGTTCGTCGCAAGCGCCTTGGCCAGCTCGGTCTTACCCACGCCGGTCGGGCCCAGGAACATGAACGAGGCAATCGGACGGTTGGCGTTGGCCATGCCGGTGCGTGAACGACGCACCGCACGAGCCACCGCGGAGACCGCATCGTGCTGGCCGATGACCGAGGAATGCAATTCCTCTTCCAGTTTGGCCAGGCGCGACTTGTCATCCGAGGTGATCCGGGCGGCCGGGATGCCGGTCGAGCGGGCAATGACCTCGGCGATCTGCTCCTCATCGACCACGCGGGTCACGCTCTTGCCACCGGTGGACTCCACCTGGCGGATCCGTTCGGTCAGCTCGGTGATGTGGTCGCGCCACGCACCGGCGTCCTCGAACCGTTCCTCCGCGATGGCCCGGGCCTTGTCCCGTTCGGAGTCAACCAGCTCGGAACGCAGCGCCTGGACATCCACGGTGCCGTCGGCGGCAATCGAGCGCCGGGCACCGGCAATGTCCAGCAGGTCGATGGCCTTGTCCGGCAGCTGACGGTCGGTCAGGTAGCGGGCCGAGAGGCTCACCGCGGCCTGCAGGGCCGCGTCCGTGTACTGGACCTGGTGGTGGTCCTCGTAGGACTCCTTCAGGCCCTGCAGGATCTGCAGTGCATGCTCCTCGCTGGGCTCATTGACGGTGACCTTGCCGAAGCGGCGGGTCAGCGCGGCATCCTTCTCCACCTTGCGGAACTCGGAGAGGGTGGTGGCGCCGATCAGCCGCAACTCACCGCGGGCCAGCCGCGGCTTGAGGATATTGGCCGCATCCATGCTGCCCGATTCCCCGGCCCCCGCGCCGACCAGCAGGTGCATCTCATCGATGAACACGATGGTCTGGCCCTCGGCGCTGGCGATTTCCTCCAGCAGGGAGGTCAGGCGCTGCTCGAAGTCACCGCGGTAGCGGGTACCGGCGAGCATGCCCGGCAGGTCAATGGAGATCAGCCGGGTGCCGAGATCTGCTCCGGCACCTCGTCGGCGACGATGGAACGGGCCAGGCCCTCGGCGATGGCGGTCTTGCCGACACCGGCTTCACCGATCAGCACCGGGTTGTTCTTGGTGCGCCGGGCCAGGATCTCAATGACCTGCTCCAGTTCCTGGTCGCGACCGATCACCGGGTCGATCTGCCCATCGGCAGCCAGGGCGGTCAAGTCCGTGCCGAAGCGCTCCAGCATCGACTCGTCGGATTCCTGCTGCTGTTCCTGCTGCCCCTGGCCGGCGGCACGCTGTGCCTGTTCGGCGGCGGCCTGCTGCAGGGACTGGGCGGTCACACCGTGCTCGGCCAGCAAGATCCCCACCGGGGACTCCGGGGAGAAGACAAAGGCCAGGAACAGGTGCTCCGGATCAATGTAGGTGGAGCCGTAGTTGCGGGCCACCTGGTAGGCGTCAAACAGGGAACGCTGGGCAGCGGCCGAGAGCCGGTTGGTCTTCTCGTTGCTTTCCGAGCGCTTGGGAAGACGCTGGTTGGCGGCGGCGGCCAGGGCCTCGAGGTCCACTCCCATGAACTTCAAGTGTGAGGCAACCGGTTCGGTATGCAGCAATGCCAAAAGCAAGTGCAAGGCATCGATTTCGTCGTGGCCGTCCTCGCTGGCAATAGTGGCAGCCCGTGAAACCACTTCATGAGTGCGTTGCGAGAGCAGACGGGTGATGTCGATCGGACGGGCTGATTGGGCTCGCGAAGAGAGGAACCGCGAAAGGAATTCCTCAAACGAGCCATCGGCGGATGAACCGAAGAACGCTGGCAAGTGAGCCTCCTGAAACTTGAGTGTTACGTACTCATGTTCAACGCTACAGATCGCCAACTATTCCCGAACACCGAAAATTGGTTCGAAAGTTATGCGCTTCACACGCTGGGGCGGCTTTAACGGTGCGGGGGGTCGATTTCGCGCGCGTTGAGATTCACCAGTTGGAGCTGGGTGGCCACGATCAGTGCCTGGACGCGGTCACGCACGCCAAGCTTGTGGAAGATTTTGGCCATATGCGATTTAACCGTCGTCTCGGCGACATCGAGGTATTTGCAGATTTCGGTGTTGTTCAGGCCTTGGGACAAGAGGGTGAGGATCTGCATCTCGCGGGCGGTGAGGCCCAGCTCGTCAGCGACACCTTCGGAGGAGGCGGGCGGGCTGTAGGCACGCTGCACGGCTGCGATCAGGTCCGTGGATACCGAGGGGGAGATGGCGGCGGTGCCCGAATGCACCGACAATACTGCCTGAACGATTTCCGCCGGTTCGGTATCCTTCACGAGGTACCCCGAGGCGCCAGCCAGCAGGACGGGCACCAGGTAATCGTCGGAGGAGAACGCGGTAATCGCCAGGATTGCCGTTTGCGGACTGTGGTGTTTGATCTGTCGGGTGGCCTCGACGCCGTCCATGATCGGCATCTGCAAATCCATGAGAACAACATCCACCTCGTGAGAGGAGCAGTAGCTTACTGCTTCCTGTCCATTTTGTACGGAATTTAATAACAAAATGGCATCGTCTGTTGCTAGGATTGTGCCCAAGGCACGCCGGATGAGCGGTTCGTCGTCCGCAATCAGAACTCTGACTTGCTCCATGGGTAATTCATCTTCCTTTGCGGGAACCGAAAAAGTGGCTGCTTAGTGTCGAAGTATATAAGTTCTAGCGTTGGGGATGGATTATGAAACTCGTATATGCAGCAGCTGCACTGGCCTTGGCTATCTCGCCAATTGCCGCCGTTCAGTCCGCCGCACCCGCCCAGGCCGCACCGGCCGTGGCACAGGCAGGACCTCCGGTCTTCGCCGGCTGGTTGGGGAACTGACTTCTCCAAGTGGCTGTGCAATCGCTATGGGGTCTCTTGCTGATCCTGGATCGGTTTGATCGCTTGAACCCGGCTTAGGTTTCTCATGAGTTTTCGAACACGAGTACAACTAAGCCGGGTTTTCGGCGGCAGAAATGCGATTATTTGGCTAGGTGTAGTCGCAATCGCTGCCATTACTGTCACCGAGCTCGTGACTCTGCTTCAGAATGGATTCGAAAACACGGAAGGTCGCGTAATACGGGGCGCAGTCTTCGGCCTTCTGCTCTTGGCAATTCTGGTGGCGGCATACCGTTTCGTGTGGGCTTCACTGGGAGCCTTCGTTGGCGTTCTTTTTTTTGCCTTCGGTAACGCGGACTTATTTCTACTTTTGATTGCTTCACTAGCTATTTTCTCGGCCTTGGCAGCAAGTGTGGAATCAGCGTTAGTCCGAAATATATATTTAGCGCTACTGGCGGTATGGATGATTCAGTTTGCTGTGAGTGCTGAATCTGACGCCATTACTATGGTTGCGCAGTTACCAGTGATCGTACTTGCATTTGTTACCTCACGGAGTATTTTCGTTCTACGCGAGAAAAATCAACAAGGTGCTCGCCAAATGGAGAGCTGAGGGAGCGTACAGAGAACGCTATTCGTGATGAGCGTAAGAACATCGCGCGGGATCTTCACGATATCGTCGCCCACGACATCACTATCGTGGCAATGCAGTCTAAGGCTGCCAGATTCGCTAACGATGAGAGCACTTATCGTGAAGCTATTGATGTAATTTCCAAACTGAGCTCGGAAACCTTGCACGATTTGCGGCTGATGCTCAACGTGCTCCGTACCGACGGGACCATGAGTGACATCGGTGCAAGTTCTGATGGTAAACCGTCAGCCACGACGATTCAGGCCATTCAAGGGATAGCGGTGTTTTCCCAAAGGCTCAGAGACGCTGGGTTCGGCGTGCAGACTGACGTAGACGAAGAAGAAATTTCTGAATTACCACGATCGGCACATACTGCTCTCTATCGAGTGATGCAGGAAGCAACTACCAACATCATCAAGCACGCGGAGCCTGGCAGTCAGTGCTCAATTTCGCTCAAGCGTCGCGGAGACACTGCGGTGCTGCGCATGGTGAATCAAGTGATGACTAGCAAGAAGATCGCCACCAACGACGCATTGTGGGGTGGTAGTGGTCTCATTGGCATGGAAGACCGCATGCGGGCTTTCGGCGGCCAATTTGAGGCCGGAAAGCATGCTCACCAGTGGATTTTGGTCGCTGAGATCCCCTTCTGACCCACCCCCTCCTACTTAAGTACTATTTCGCTTCACAGAATGACGGGTTAAGTTAGATATGTATCGGTGAAGACCGATCACCGCGGAAGACGAATGACGGGGTTTTGCGAGTGGCTCCTGATTTTATCCGCAGTGATTAAAAGGTACGTTGCGTGTACTACGGAGTGTAACTTTCTCGGTGATGTGCCCCCATCGCATGCCGTGTCCGAGAGTACATGCAACGTACCTTTTATAACGTCCAAACGCATTCTGTGTGTGCTTCCACTCACAATCGGTTGCACGGATCCCCAATGATGGCGAACTGTTGACTTGTAAACGAATTCGCCCCTGAAGGAGACCCCGTGACCCAGCAGGCATATGCCACGGCCCACGACGCATACACCATCGATCCCGCAGCGATGGATCAGCTGTTTTTCGAAGCCCGCAGCGCTAATTCCTTCAGTGGCGAACCGGTATCCGACGAGACCCTCGAAGCCATTTACGATGCCATGAAGATGGGTCCGACACTGATGAACAATCAGCCGCTGCGCATCAGTTGGATCAAGAGCGATGAAGCGCGCAACGCCATCGCCGCTACCATGTCCGGCTCAAATGCTGCCAAGCGCTGGCGGCCCCGGCCCTGGCGGTGTTGTCCTTCGATCCGGAATGGCATGAACAGTTCCCCAAGTTCTTCCCGCACGCCCCGGAACGCAAGGCAATGTTCGAGGACGCCGAGTCCCGCGCCGCCGTGGGCAGCAGCAATGCCTGGCTGCAGGCGGGCTACTTCCTGATGGCCGTGCGCGCAGTAGGCCTGGCCGCAGGACCGATGGGTGGATTTGACCATGCAGCTGTGGACGCGGCCATTAACGAAGAAACGGGCCACAAGTCCTTCATGATCGTCAACGTCGGCAAGCCGGGCGCCAATGCCTGGATGGAGCGCCTGCCGCGCCATGAGGCGGAGTTTGCGGTGCGCAGCCTCTAGCAAGAAGTACAGGTGGGGCGGGTCCATGGTCGGACCGCGCCCCACCTATATCAGATGTCCTGTTCGTGGAACTGTTTGCTAGTCCTGTTCTGAGGCCTCGGATTCGCCGCTGAGCAGCCGTTCGGATACCTTCTCCAGCGCGCGTTCCAGCGGGCCGCGAACGACTTCTGGCACCTCGATGAACTCGTCGATGACCACCAGGCCCTCGCGCTCGAAGCAGCGCAGCACGCGCTCAACTTCGGGGATGGTCGATTCCAGCTTGGGAATCAGGTGATGTTGTTCCTCGGGCAAGTCATCCTTGCCCGGTACTTGCAACGCGAACTCGGCACGCGGCTGGTTGGACGAGGCGGCATTGCTCAAGACGCCGGCCACCATCTCGGCCACCTCGCCTTGACCGGGAACCGCCAGAGCATTGGTGAGCACGTTGGAGAAGACGACTTCGGCGACGAGCTCCTTGATCAGCCGGGCGCCTGGGCCGGTGGCGGCGTTCAGGCGTCCCGCAGGCTCTCGGTGGGCACTGCGTTGGGCGCATCGTAACGCAGCATGGCCGTTCCAATCAGGGCATCCCAGTAGCCGAAAGCCGTGGAATCTGGCCGAGGGAGGAAACTGCCGTTCCATCGGCCGGTTCCCAATCCTTTACCGGTTCCGTGGCGGCCTCATCAATGCGCACGTCCATGCCCAAGGCCGCGGCGGCCTGCTGCAGCTGCTCGCCATGCAGCACGCCACTGGGGTCCGTTGGCTGACCCGCGCCAACCCACGCCACCAGCTCCCGCGCGGCGAAGACCAGCGGCAACTGCTCCAGTGCGGCGTTGGCCTCGTCGTCCTCCATAAAGGGCACGACGATGGGGGAGTCTCCGGCCATGCGGGAAAGGAACTCGAAGCTGGCCTTGAAGTCCTCGACGCTGCCGCCAAAGTGGGCGCTTTGACCCAGGAAGACCAGGTACTGCTTCAGCAGCCCTGCGCTGGCCTTGAGCACTTCCTCGCCCAACGAGCGCAGGTGTCCGAGTTGCTCACCCAGGGCTGTGGAATCCAGGGTTGTCACATCGACTTCCTTGCGCAGCTGCGCGTGCACGGTTAGCAAGGTGGTCAGCCCCTCCAGCGCGGCGCGGGTTTCGGTGGCAGACTCGTGCTGGAAGTGGCGGTACAAGGCCTGTTTGAAGGGCTGCAGGGCCTGGCGGACCTCGGTTTCGAAGGGTACCGAGCTCGCGCCGGGGCGGCGCGCGGGGTGGCCCTGGGCGGTCTTCTTCTTGTGCGGTTTGCGTGATGCCATGACGGGCGCGCGGTCCTTTGCGTAGGTTGGCAGTAAGAATCTGATTCCAGTCTACGCAGGCGGTTCTGAGCTCCGGCCGGCTCCATCGCCGGGCTGGAATTCCAAAACGTGGAAAACCTCAGCAAAACACCAGTATTCGGAGCAGAGGCAGCGAAAGCCCGTTGAGCGCCGCAAATATTGCGGTAGTTCCCAAGTTTTGCTCCAAAAAATTCAGTGTAGTACAAAATGTGGCCTGGATCACCGTTGAATCTCCAGTCCGCGTTGCAATCGAGCGGCAAAACCGAGACAGTGAGGGCAAAGTTATTCCCTTGTGTCTTCAGGGGAAGCAAAAGATTTTCGTTGGTTTCAAGGAGTGTGGATCATGGCCAAGGGTGCTGCCCCGGATCATGTAGTTATCGTCGGCGCGGGCTTCGTCGGCCTGTCGACCGCCTGGTACCTCCAGGAGCAGGGTGTGAAGGTCACGGTCGTAGACCGCGGCGGTGTCGCCTCCGGTGCATCCTGGGGCAATGCCGGCTGGCTGACCCCGGCCCTGACCCTGCCGATTGCAGAGCCCTCGGTCTTCACCAACGGCTGAAGATGATGTTTGACCCGGCCTCGCCGCTGTACATCCCGCTGAAGGCCGACGCCAAGCTGATCCGCTTCCTGCTCGGCTTCGCCTGGCACAGCACCCCGAAGAAGTGGGAGCAGGCCATGCGGACCTTCTCCGAGATCGGCACCAGCGGCCTGGACGCCTTCGACGAGATTTCGGAATCCACCTCGGCCGGCCCGGGAGTGCAGGAAACCACCACTCCGGCCAATCCGTTCCTCACCGGTTTCCGCACCATGGCGGACCGCGACGGGCTGCTGCACGAATTCGAGATGATCCACAAGACCGGTGGCAGCGTGGAGTACGACCTGCTGACGGGCGATGAGCTGCGCGGCATCGAACCGACCTGTCGGAGAACGTCGTGGCCGGCATTGCCATCAAGAACCAGCGCTTCCTGAACCCGCCGAAGTACATGGCTTCGCTGGCGGAGTCCGTTCAGGCCCGCGGCGGTGACATCATCGGCTCGTTCAACGTCACCGATGTGCGGGACAACGGCGGCTCGGTGACCGTCATCGGTTCCGAGGGCCGCGCAATCACCGCGGATCACGTGGTCATGGCCACCGGTGCCTGGATGAACGACCTGACCAAGAAGTTCGGCGTGAACGTCGTCGTGCAGGCAGGCCGCGGCTACTCCTTCACGGTCAAGCCGGAGCACATGCCGACCCACCCGATTTACTTCCCGGCACAGCGCGTGGCCTGCACCCCGCTGGGGGACCGCTTCCGCATCGCCGGCACCATGGAGTTCCGCGACGCCAACCACAAGCTCGAGCCCAAGCGCATCGAGGCCATTGTGGCGGCCGCGAAGCCGGTCTACACCGGCATCAACTGGGAGAACCGCCAGGAGGAATGGGTTGGCGGGCGTCCCTGCACCGCCGATGGCCTGCCGCTGATCGGGCAGACCAACTCCTCGCGCGTCTCCGTTGGTGGCGGACATGGCATGTGGGGCGTGGCCCTGGGTCCGCTGACCGGCAAGATCCTGGCCTCGCAGATCACCGGCCAGTCGGTGCCCGCGGTGGCCCGTCACTTCAACCGTTGCGCAAGGGCTTCTAAGACCAGTAATCGGTCGAAGACCAACACGCATTCTGCCTCGCGGCCGGAGCCTCACCTTGGGGGATCCGCGCGAGGCCGTTTAAGAGCCCGGCCCCGAGGCTCGGGCCGCCCCGGAGCGCCGGGGCCGGGAACCTTCAAGGTGTTGCGCGGTCAGTGGTGGCGGCGACCGGAGCCGCG